>CAZASZ010000041.1:0-18018 GCA_964487925.1 uncultured Gammaproteobacteria bacterium | reverse complement strand
TTGTTATTTATGAATATATATGAGACAAAAAAAGATTCGACATAGCGCCGATGACAGCTCAATACACTCGGATATATCATACTTACCCAAGCTGCATACCTGTCGTATGTGTGCGATAATCGCTCCGCATCATGCCTCACTGAAGTCCCCATCAAGCTTAATAGTAGTGATACCAAATTGGCACAGGCGAAACGCAAAAAACGACCGGTTCAAACCCTGAAACCCACTCCAAACTCCCTTCCCCTGCCTCAGGCCCGTGGCCCGAGAGAGGCGATGATGTTGGTGCTTGGCGCCATGGCGATCTATTTGGCCATCGCTCTCTTCAGTTATAACCCCAGCGATCCTGGCTGGTCTTACAGTGGTCATGAAGCCGCCGTCGCAAACGCAGGCGGCAAGGTTGGCGCTTGGTTTGCGTCGGTCTCCCTGCTGCTCTGCGGATATCTGGCTTATAGTATTCCCTTCATGGTGGGCTTTCTTACCTGGTACTTCTATCAGGAAAAACGCGTCAAGGTTCAGCGCCCGCGCGCTCATCTAATATTACGTTGCCTTGGTTTCTCGCTCTTTCTCCTGTCGGGAACAGGGCTCGCCGCGCTTCACTTTAATGCCGCACCGGACACACTCCCAGCCAGCACCGGCGGGGTACTCGGCGAGTTCGTGTCTCAGGGATTGGTCACTCCGTTCAGCTTCGTCGGCGCGACACTATTCCTGATCGCCCTCTTTTTGACAGGCATTACATTGCTCACCGACCTTTCCTGGCTCTGGCTCATGGACTATGTGGGAAAGCAAACGCTGCACTTCATCGATTTCCTCTCGAGCAAGGCATCAGACCTGCGCGAACGCATGATGGCCAAGCGTGCCCAGAAACGCCGCTTGACCATAGTCAAGCAAGTTCAGGAGAAGAAGAAGGCACAGCCCAAACCGCGTATCGAACCAGTGGTCAAACCGATCGAGATCGGCAAGCGTGTTGACGCAGAACGTCAGATTACGCTATTTAAATCTCCATCGGACCAACCCCTACCTTCGCTCAGTCTCCTTGATGTGCCGGAGCAGAGCCCAGAGACCGTCTCACCGGCCACGCTGGAGGCGATTTCCCGGCAGGTCGAACTCAAACTCATGGATTTTGGAGTCGAGGCCCAAGTGGTCGCCGTACATCCGGGCCCCGTCATCACCCGCTTTGAGTTGCAACCTGCCGCCGGCGTCAAGGTCAGTCGAATAACTAATCTGGCCAAAGACCTCGCCCGCGCGCTGTCGGCTATCAGTGTACGTATTGTCGAAGTCATCCCCGGAAAATCGGTCATCGGACTCGAGATCCCGAACCAAACCCGCGAAATAGTCCGTCTGCGCGAGATTCTACAATCCAAGGCCTACGAAGACGCCGCCCGCCACCATGCCTTGGCGCTGTCGCTAGGCAAAGACGTTGCCGGTCACGCCATGGTCGTCAATTTATCCAAAATGCCCCATTTGTTGATCGCCGGTACGACGGGGTCGGGCAAGTCGGTCGGTGTCAACGCCATGATACTGAGCCTGCTCTATAATCTATTACCCAAGGATCTGCGCCTGATCATGATCGACCCCAAGATGCTGGAGCTGTCGATCTACGAGGGTATCCCGCACCTGCTCGCGCCCGTGGTCACCGACATGAAAGAGGCGGCCAATGCGTTGCGATGGTGTGTCGCCGAGATGGAACGCCGCTACTCGCTAATGGCCGCCCTCGGGGTGCGTAATCTCGCAAACTACAACCGCAAGATCAGCGAGGCCATCGATAAGGGTGAGCCGCTACGAGACCCGCTTCGCCCCACTGTAGAGGGCGAGGAGCCCATAACACTGGATACACTGCCTTTCATCGTCGTCGTCATCGACGAACTGGCGGACATGATGATGATCGTCGGTAAAAAGGTCGAGCAACTCATCGCCCGACTTGCCCAAAAGGCTCGGGCATCGGGCATTCACCTTATCCTCGCCACCCAACGCCCTTCGGTTGACGTCATCACGGGCCTGATCAAGGCGAACATCCCGACCCGTATCGCCTTTCAGGTCTCATCCCGGATCGACTCCAGGACCATTCTGGACCAGATGGGCGCCGAACAGTTGCTGGGTCATGGCGACATGCTCTACCTGCCACCCGGGACAAGCGTCCCCACGCGTATCCATGGAGCCTTCGTGGACGACAATGAGGTCCACCGAGTCGTCGAATTCCTCCGGCAGAACTGTGGTGAACCCGACTATGTCGAAGAGATCCTCCAGGGGCCACAGGAAGAGGACTCCGCTGGCGGCATCGGTCTACCGGGAGACGCCGGAGCCGAGGCGGACCCGCTCTATGACCAAGCCGTACGTGTCGTGACCGAGACTCGTCGAGCCTCGATCTCCGGTGTCCAAAGACGCCTCAAAATTGGTTACAATCGCGCCGCACGCATGGTAGAGGATATGGAGAAGGCCGGCGTTGTCGGTCCGCTTGAGTCCAATGGGAGCCGGGAAGTCCTGGCTCCGCCGCCACCAAAAGATTGAGGACCACATGATGTCCGGGCCAAGACCGTTTCGCTTCCCCGTATTCCCGGCCGCACTCATCGCGTTGCTACTGCTCGCCATATCCACCTGTACCATGGCAGACGAGATCGCGCCCTTAAAGGCTTTTTTTTCCACACTTGAGGACCTGAGTGGAACCTTTGTGCAGCAATCGGAAAACGAAAACGGCCTCACGGGTGGTACCCGAAGAGGACACTTCCTGCTTCAACGACCGGGACGCTTTAGATGGAGCTATGAACGACCCGAACGGCAGATCATTATCGCCAACGGCGATCGACTGATGATCTACGATCAGGACCTTGAACAACTGACCATCAAGGCGTTGGACCCCGCAATGGTGAACAGTCCGGCGGGATTATTAGTTGCCCACGAGGCTGTCGACAAGCTGTTTGACATTAGGCGGCTCCCGTCCAACGACAATACCGAATGGTTCGAGCTCACGCCAAAACAGGGAAGCAGCGGCTTCCGATACACCCGCATCGGCATTTCTGAGGGGCGCATCCAGGCGATGATCATTGAAGATGAATTCAGTCAACGCACACGATTCTCGTTCAGCCAGGTGAACTCTCATCCGGTAATCCCACCGGAGGCCTTCGTGATCAATCCACCTCCTGGGACCGATGTCATGGATGAGACGCAAGGCATGCCCCAGTAGACCGATGAATGATGGCCTTTCAAATCAGCAGTCCTATCGACCACTAGCGGACCGGCTACGTCCGTCCCGCCTTGAAGACGTCGTGGGACAATCACATATCTTGAGCCCGGGACGCCCGCTCTCAGAAGCGATTAGGCATGGACACCTGCATTCTATGGTCTTCTGGGGAACCCCAGGTACAGGTAAGACTACCCTGGCCCGTCTGATCGCTAGCTATGCAGACGCGCATTTCATCGCTTTGTCGGCCGTTATGAGCGGCGTCAAGGACATCCGTGCCGCCGTTGACGACGCTAAAGGGGTCCAGGCCTCCGTAGACCGACAGACCGTGCTGTTCGTTGACGAGGTACATCGATTTAATAAATCGCAGCAGGATGCCCTACTCCCTCATATCGAAGATGGCACTTGTATCTTCGTGGGCGCGACGACAGAGAATCCATCCTTTGAGCTAAATAACGCCCTGCTATCCCGCGCGCGCGTCTATACGCTCAAGCCGATCTCCGATCAGGACCTGGATCAGCTCCTGACGCGCGCGCTGAGTGACGTCGAGCATGGCCTGGGGGTGCGATGCCTAAGCTTTAGCGATACGGCTCGGGAACGGCTGATTCAGGCTGCCGATGGCGACGCTCGCCGGTTACTCAATCTACTTGAGATCGTTTCCGATATGACAGGGGATCAGGACCACCCGGTCATTGAAGAGGCAATGATCAAGGATCTGCTCAGCACCAACCTGCGCCGCTTCGACAAAGGTGGCGAGGCCTACTATGACCAGATCTCCGCCCTCCACAAGTCGGTCAGGGGATCCGCTCCCGATGCTGCCCTCTATTGGCTGGCACGCATGCTCGACGGCGGCTGTGATCCGCTCTATATCGCTCGTCGGGTCGTGCGTATGGCCTCCGAAGACGTCGGCAATGCCGATCCGCGAGCCCTGACGCTTGCGCTTGAGGCCTGGGACGTCGTTACGCGATTGGGCGCGCCGGAAGGGGAGCTCGCACTGGCACAAGCAGTGGTCTACCTTGCCAGCGCCGCCAAGAGCAATGCCGTCTACATGGCCTTTAAGGCCGCGCGTAGGGATGTCAGCGAGACCGGGTCTCTGGAGGTACCTTTGCATCTGCGCAACGCCCCGACTAAACTCATGAAAGAGCTCGGCTATGGTCACAGCTATCGCTATGCCCACGACGAGCCGGAGGCCTACGCGGCCGGAGAACAATATCTCCCGGATCAACTCAAAGGCAGGCGTTATTATGTGCCTGTCAACCGGGGACTGGAGATCCGTATTGCTGAAAAACTTGCCCATTTGCGTGACCTGGACCGGGCCCGAAACAAAGCCGACTCTACGTTATAATGTCTGGATGAACCGCTCCATTCGACCATGAAACAGCTGCTTGCAATCGCCCTGGGGGGCGCCACCGGAGCCGTCCTTAGATACGAGGCATCTACCAGGATCTATCGTATCCTCGGACAGTCTTTTCCTTACGGCACGCTGGCCGTGAACAGCTTTGGCTCGCTCTGCATGGGATTTATGTACGTGCTCCTTCTCGAACGGATATCCGCATCCGCTGAGTTTCGGGCCCTGCTATTAGTCGGTCTATTGGGCGCCTTTACGACCTTTTCGACCTTTTCAATCGAGACACTTACCCTAATAGAGCAAGGCGAACACTTTAAGGCCTTACTCAACGTGCTGCTTAGCTTGATGCTCTGTATCGGTAGTGCCTGGTTGGGTCTTATTCTAGGGAGACAGATATGAAAATGGCATCAATCACGATGGTCCGAATCTACCTGACCGAAGGCGAATCGAAAGTGCAGGCGCTGATCAGACGCCTGCATGACTGGGAACACGTCCGGGGAGTTACCGTCTTTCGCGGCATCTCGGGGTTCGGGCAGTCCGGCGTACTTCATTCTGCAACGCTGATCGACATGTCGCTCGATTTGCCGGTTGTCGTCGAGTTCTTCGACAACCCAGATCGTATCGAGATAATTCTCAGCCACCTTACCGAAATGCTCGAACCCAGCCACATCGTGTCCTGGCCAGCGAACATCATGATGGGGGACAGCAACCCGGCGGAATCCGCGGACAACTGAGCCTTCGCACGGGCTATCTAACTCGGTTCGCTCAAAAAACATGTACTTGGGTCCGATACAGAGGCTATGAACCTTTGTAATAGGCCCAAGCTATGGTAAGTGTACCGTTCTATCTCGTCATCCTAATTGAGCTACTGATACTTGAGAGCCTCGCAATCGCGGGATTCTTCGTCTTTCGATGGTGGAGGGAAAAGCAGGACCAAGCCGTACTCGAGGCGCTGATAACAGCGACGGAGACCTCAGCGTCCGCACGCAATCTTAGCCTTAAAGCTAAGATCTCCGAGGCCGTCCCAAAGGCGGCTACGGAGTTGGCCGAGACAGCCGAATCCCTGGTAGAGGCAGAGATACTCTTTCAAAGGCGCATCCTCGCAGCATTCCGCAATTATCGACTGCTGTCGCTTGGACATCTACCGACGTGGACGGACGAGCTACTGATTCCCTATCAGTCACTGATCGAGTCTCTTCAGAGTTCCACGGCAGCTTCAGTTCGGGAGCATCAGCGCGAAATCGAACATGAGCTTGAGACAACAAAGGCCGAGCTGACCGTTTCCAAGGAAGAGCTCCAACAGAGCCAAAAACAGATCGAGTCCATGGATCTCACCTTGAACTCGACACAATCGGAGCTGGCAGAAAAAACCGCCAAGATCGAAAGCTTGGAGCAGGAATATGTATCGGCCTTCCATACTCCCCATAATGCGGCCTCGGCCCAAGCCCCAGCTCAAACCGCGCCAGCGGCCGAAACCACAACAACGCCAACCTCTCCGGAACCTATTGCGCCAAAACCTCAACCGCCAACCGCAGCACCTCAAGAAGCGGCTGCCCTCATTATTGAAAACGACGACATGGGAGAGGAAAATCAAACCAACGACTCGCCGCCGGACGACGTAGTTAACCCTGTCGATCAGAGCCCCGAGAAAGAAGGTGAACCTGGCAGCCCGTCTACTGCCCAGGAACCTCCCCAGACCTCCACTGAGACCTCGCCCAGTTCAGAGTCAGAACTTCTGATCTTGGACGAAGAAGAGGATGAGATAGGTGCAGACCTCGATTGGGGATCAGCGCTCGCGGAACAAGCTGCGAGCAGCGAAGCGGAACAACCGGAGGAACCCGTTGCCACCGAGACTGAAAGCGCCAATTCGGAAGAAGACCTTGATTGGGGATCGGCACTTGCGGAACAGGCTGCGAGCGGTGATGCGGAAAAGCCAGAGTCGCCACCCGTCACGAATGCCGAAAGCACTGATATAGAGGATGACCTAGATTGGGGCAATGCGCTAGCTGAACAGGCCGCAATTGACGCTGTGACCATAGAGGACCATCCTGTCAAGGAGACGGGATAGAACTCCTGAACTCTTACCGACTGACTAAAGCAGAAATCGTTGCGACCTAGGCAAACTCCCTTCCGGTAGCAAAGACTTGGTCGGAGCGACCCCATATCCTTGAGCGTAGTCGACCCCAATCCCCTTAACCTTCTCCAGAATCTCTTCTGACTCGACAAACTCAGCGATCGTCTTCAGCCCCATCACATGCCCAATATTGTTGATAGACTCCACCATCGCGAGGTCGATTTCGTCGTCAACCATATCACGGACGAAGACACCATCGATTTTGAGAAAATCTACCGGTAACTGTTTGAGATAACCGAACGATGACAATCCGCTGCCGAAGTCATCAAGAGCGAAAAGGCAGCCGACATCCTTGAGTTTGTTCATAAAGCCAACCGCATTACCCAAATTGGCGATCGCTGCAGTCTCTGTGATCTCAAAGCAGATCTGACTGGCGCTAAGGTGATATTGTCTCAAGGCGCAAATCACAAAGTCAGCGAGATTGGGATCGCTCAGAGAGGCCCCCGAGACATTGATAGCGATGACACAGTCCTCGCGAATCCAATGTTCGCTATTCTTCAGCACCTGATTTATGACCCAACGATCAATATCCTGCATCAAGCCATGACGTTCTGCCGCCGGAATAAAGGCCATGGGACTAACCAGCTCACCGTCCTCTTCGCGCATACTGATCAAGACTTCGTAATAATCGGACTGCCCGTTCAAGGAAACAGCCCTCTGTACGTGGAGTTCAAAAAGATTTTCGTCCAAAGCCCTGGTGAGACGCGTAATCCATTGCATTTCACCGCTGCGCTGATTCAGTTCCTCGTCATTCTCACGGTAGATATAGTATCCATTTCTACCCTTGTCTTTGGCCATATAGCAGGCCGTATCGGCATGTCTCATGACCGTTACGGCGTCGACGCTATCGGCATTTATCTCCGCCAGACCGATACTCGCACCAATCTGAAAGACCTTGTCCTCCCAAGCAAAACGAAACTCCTTGACGCGACGACAAATGTTCTGCGCAATCTCCTCCGCGCGCTCCATCGGACACTCGCCAAGTAGGACAGCGAACTCGTCGCCACCGATGCGCGCCAGCAGATCACGGTCACGAATCTGAGCACGAAGAATCTCGGCAAGCTGACGTAGCAACTCGTCACCTGATACATGCCCGCAGGTATCATTGACGACCTTGAAATGATCCAGATCGATGTAGCACAGGACATGATCTACGCCCTCTTCAATTGATTTATGCAACAACGCTCTGAGAATCCGCTCAAATTCGTTTCGATTGCTGAGCCCGGTCAGCGCATCATGATTGGCTTGATGGGAGATCTTGCGCGCCATACCGCGAATCTCAGTCATATCATGCATTGCCAGCACAGCGCCGGTAATGGCGTATTGGCTGTCATGGGTAGGCGCAATAATGATCTCCACCGAAAACTCGCGACCATCCAGCCTATTGACCAAGGTATGGGTACTCAAAATCTCGCGATGACCCTTTTTGATACAGTTCGAGATCCGGAAGGCCTCGGGTTTGTGTTCCCGTTCATGGACGATATCAAAGATACTCAACAGATTACCGCGCGCCTGAACATCGTGGAGCACGAGTCCTGCGAGTCGTTCGGCAACCGGATTCATATAATCGATGTTAAGATCTCGGTCAATGCTGATCACCGCATCTCCCACCGAATCCAAAATAACCTGGGCGCGTTCCTTAGCTTGCAGAAGGTTCTCTTCGACTGTCTTGCGCACCGAGATGTCTGTTCTTATCGCGATGAATTGATAAGGGTCTCCTTTGTCATCCAGAAAGGGCACGATGGTGCTATTGCACCAGAACAGTTCGCCCTGCTTACTTCGATTACAAATTTCTCCCTGCCAGACCCTGCCGGAAAGGACGGTTTGCCACAGGTTGGCGAAAAACTCCTTGCTATGGCTGCCTGAATTCAGGAGGTTATGATTCGCCCGCAACAGTTCTTCCCGGCTATACCCGCTAGCCTTGACAAGCTTGTCATTGGCATACGTGATATTGCCCTCGAGATCGGCAATGCTCACGATGGCATGCTGGTCCAGGGCAAACTTTTGGTTACGCAGTTCGGAAAGTACACCTGTCAGACGTCGCATATTGCGGTACAGGAGATACAAGGCGAACAGGACGCCGATCGCGAAAAATAACGTTAGCCAAAAGAATACCTGGCTCATGACCTCCCAGTGCTGCGTGACCGCCTCTCTCTGTTTCAGATAAAGACGTTCCAGATTCTCATAGGGAAACTGTGTGAGTTGCAAGATCTCATTTCTGATGTTCTTGATAACGGGCAGATCCCGGATCACCCGTTCCAGATGCCTCAGCAATTCGAGCCTATCCCTGTATTTCGGAGCATTAGCGGAAAACTTTTTCCGCCAAACACCCAACTCATCCAGCATATGATCCCGGATGTTGGGAGACAGGTTGAAGTTATAGGCGAATAGATCGTTGATGAAGTCGCTCACCAACTGATACCACTCGCTTTCACGCTCCACTGCCTCGCCCGTGCCCAAAGCATCTCGAGCCACGCGGGAGGATAGAAAACGCTGAGAGTTCCTGAGTATGGCGTGACGCGTCTTGTAGTCCTCCAGGACACTAGCAAGCCGTATCTCGCTCTGATGAATCAGGGCCAATTGCCCTTTGATATCCTCTGCGCCGTTCCGTGACAAAACCGCGAATATCTGAGTACGCATTGCACCACTGGTTCGAAAAAGCTCCGCCTGATCTTGACTCAGACGGTCATAGTTGAGCTGTTCCCCGGTATCGAGCGCCATGACGTCATAGGCAACAGCCTCATTCAGGCGTTTGACCAGATTGATGTTTTCCGTAAAACGGGTTTCAAGGGCGCGACCCTGCCGGTCAATGAACTGGATATAAACCAAGGCCAAGAGCGCCCCGATCAGCAGGATGCCGGCCGCGAGGACTCGTCTCATCCTATAGTTGACGCCACCCGTAGTCATGCCGGCGGTTTACCAGTCAGTGTTTTCAGGAACTTCACGATCAATCGAATATCCCTAGGCGCGGGTTCCCGCCCCAGCGGATAGCGAAACATGATTTCTACCACATCCGCCAGTTTCGCCACGCTGCCATCGTGTAAATAAGGATTGGTCAAGGCGACATTGCGCAGGCTGGGCACCCGAACACGTCGGATATCTTCTTGACGCCCAGTCACATCATAGCGATCCAGGCCATCCGGAGCGCCCTCGCTATCGGCATAGGGCACCATCACACCAAGTTTTTGATAGAGATTAGTACCGATATTCATGCCTTGATGGCAGGCAACACAACCGTAATCCAGGAATAACCTCATCCCTTATATCTCATCGTCATTCAAGGCCAGAATATCCCCGGAAAGATAACGGTCACAACGTGAATCAGTCGCCACGAGACTCCGCTCATAGGCCACGAGGGCCCGTATAATTTGCTCTTTGCCGATCGACTCGGCCCGAAAAACCGTTGCAAATAGCGCGTTGTAGGCGGGATCAGTTCGCACCAGGTTGATGATCCTAGACCAGCCCCCAGCCATCTCGACGGGACTCGAAATCGCGTTATCGGCCTGTGCTTCCGGACTCGTGACACGCCCGTTCCAATAGTAGCGATCATAGAAACGGACGTTAAAAATAGAAGGTGTATTGATGCGATATTCAGGGCGGGAGTAACGCTTCCCATCGGAGCCACCCTGTTCGACGCGGTGACAACTACTGCAGGCAAAATCCTGATTTCCTGAGAGACGAGCGTCTGTGAATAAATGGTTGCCGAGGGCAATAAGTGCATCGCTGTCAGGTAACGCTAGCTCGGCGGTTAACGGCGTGATGACCCTCGCGACTTCATCCCTCGTAATAAGTTTATCGCTCCCGGTAAATGTCGCGGCCCCTGAACAGACCGCATAAAGCGCAAGAGCACATGCTACCAGGAACCTCATGATCCCTGGATATCGAAAAAGCGGCATCGAGCGTTATGGGCAATCGAACAAATCATATCCATCCTGTCTTCCCGCTCTGTCTCTCTGTAGAAAACATGCCCCGTAAACACATCATTGGATTTCTTATAGATACAAGCCATTTTAGTCAGCTTCGAGGTATCTCTCCGTGAGCGATCCATCTCAAAACAATGGGATGCTCAATCGCATCTCCAATATCTTGCCAAACGGGCCTAATTTCGCCGTGCGCGAGCCAGACGCAGGCGCAGTGCGTTCAGCTTAATAAATCCGGCGGCATCACGCTGATCATAGGCCCCGGCGTCGTCCTCAAAGGTGGCGATTCGATCATCAAACAAGCTGTCTGACTCGGATCGTCTACCTACAACTGCGATGTTCCCCTTATAGAGTTTGAGTCTAACCTCGCCGTTAACATGACGCTGTGACTCGTCGATCATGCCCTGCAGCAGTTCCCGTTCCGGACTCCACCAGTAACCGTTGTAGATCAGGCTGGCATATCTCGGCATCAATTCGTCTTTGAGATGAGCTACCTCACGGTCCAATGTGATGGATTCGATGGCGCGGTGCGCCTTGAGGAGAATATTTCCGCCCGGGGTCTCGTAACATCCACGAGACTTCATGCCGACATAGCGGTTCTCAACGATATCCAATCGCCCAACACCGTTCTGGCCGCCAAGCTGATTGAGCCGTTCCAATACACTTGCGGGGGACATGGGCTGGCCATCGATCGCGACGACATCGCCCCCTGCAAACCCAAGCTCAATATAGACCGGTTGATCCGGGGCCTCTTCCGGGGCCACCGACCAACGCCACATATCCTGCTCCGGTTCGGCCCAGGGATCCTCGAGCACACCGCCTTCATAAGAAATATGAAGCAGATTGGCGTCCATGGAATATGGCGAGCCCTGGCGACGCTTTTGTTCGATCGGGATACCGTGCTGCTCCGCATAGGCCAGGAGCTTCTCTCGGGAAAGCAGATCCCATTCCCGCCAAGGCGCAATGATTTGAATATCCGGCCTTAGGGCGTAAGCCCCGAGCTCAAAGCGGACTTGATCGTTGCCCTTGCCGGTCGCACCGTGAGAGATTGCATCCGCTCCGGTCTCGTTGGCAATCTCGACCAGACGTTTTGCAATCAGCGGACGTGCGATCGAAGTACCAAGCAGATATTCCCCTTCGTAGATCGCATTGGCGCGAAACATCGGGAAGATGTAGTCACGTACAAACTCCTCCCGCAAATCCTCGATATAGATCTCAGCGACATCCATGGCTTCGGCCTTAGTGCGTGCCGGTTCCACTTCCTCACCCTGGCCGATATCCGCCGTAAAGGTCACCACTTCGCAGTCGTATAAATCCTGCAGCCAACGCAGAATAACGGAGGTATCGAGCCCTCCCGAATAGGCAAGCACGACCTTTTTGATCGAACCCTTTTCTGCCATTGGAATCACTCCTCTATCAAGCCTTTTTCTGGATCCGCGTGGAACGCCGCAAACGTGCGAGCAGGCGGCGCGCCATTTCACCGAACATCTCGGTCTGGGTCGGGTGCGGATGGATGGCCTCCGCGACCCGATCCAAGGTCATCTCTCCAGACACCATCATGACCCCTTCACCGATCAGCGTGTCGGCATGGTCGGCGAGAAAATGCACACCGACGATCCGGTGGTTGGACTTATCGACAACGAGCTTGATGAGTCCATGGGTCTCACCTGTGATCATAGCCTTGGCATCAATACTCATGGGCATCTTGACCTCGACGGCATCGATATTCGCAGCCTTTGCCTGTTCGCTGGACAGACCGACAAATGCAGCCTCCGGACGCGTGAAGATCACGCCACAATCGCGGTCTTGGCGATAACGAGCACGCTCACCCAAGATCGTAGCTGCGGCTACCCTTCCCTGCTGGCCGGCTGTATGAGCCAACATCAGACCGCCAATAACATCACCAACCGCAAAGATATGCGGCACGCTGGTGCGACAACTCGGATCTGCGATGATGATTCCCTTGTCTGCACGGACACCGGCTTTATCCAACTGCAAAGGCTCAAGCACAGGACGCTTCCCGGTAGCCATGATGACATAGTCCGCATCAAATTTGTGGGAATCTCCATTGGAGTCAGTGTAATCGACTCGAACGTCGCCCGGCGTACCCGAGATAGTATCGACCTTGACCAAAGTCTTGATATCGAGCCGCGGGTCCTCGACGAGAATATCGGTCAGTTGCTTGGCCACCTCCGATTCGACCTCCATGAGGATACGCTCCTGGGCCTCAAGCAATGCCACCTCGGCCCCGAAATCCTGGAAAATCTGAGCCATTTCAAGCCCGATGGCACCGCCACCGATAACGGCCAAACGTTTTGGCGTGGACTCAAGACCCCAAACAGTGTCCGAGGTCAATACCGAGCCGCCACCCAGACCTTCACGAGCGCCATCAATCGGCGGCACGAACGGAGGCGCACCGGTCGCGATGACCGCGCAACCAAAGCTCAGCGTCTCACACTGAGAACCATCGCCCTGGTCGGCACGGCTGTGCGGATTCGCTGAATTCCCAGAAGTATCGACGAGGACATGGTGATCATCGACAAAGGATGCAAACCCCTGAATGACCTTGATCTTGACCCCGGTGTCGGTCTTGAGGGCCATCTCACCGCGTGTTTCCAGGACCTGACGTCGAGTTTGTTCCAATGCAGTCCAGTCAAGGCTCGGTTCTGCAGTACCCAGGATACCCAGGCGGGCATCTCCGGCGCGGTCACGCATGCGGTCGGCAGCGGCACGCCAGGCCTTGGATGGAATACAGCCGCGCCAGAGGCATTCACCACCAGGAAACGGTGCGTCATTAATCATGGCAACCTTGACGCCATGGCTGGCAAGGTCACGAGCGCAATCCTCGCCACCCGGGCCGCCGCCGATAACGACGACATCATAGTCCCATTCACCTTCAGGGATCGCGGGACCCACCGAGCCCAACCAACCTTCCGGGTGCTCGATCGCCTGTTTGAGGGCATTCAGATATTGCGCTACATGAGCGCCGTTGACGACACGGTGGTCGGCCGTAATAGTCATCGGCATGCCCTGCGGACCATCGGCAGCGATGGCCAGGATGGCGGCAATTCCCGGTGTGGGGATGGCATCAAACTGGCGCACGCCCATCATGCCCATATTCGATACCATGAAGGTCGGGTTGGAGAATTCCTCAGCCGCCAAGCGACGGTTGCGCGCCCTGCCGACAAGATCCTTCCAATCTTCGTTGAGTTCGCCCAAACTCTTCTGCTCGCAATCACGTAGAATCGGTACTACGAGTCCGCCATCATCTGCGGCCACGGCCATGCCGATATCCACATTCGTGCGCTCGATCAGCTTATCTTCCGGCTGATAGGCCCAGTTCATTGCCGGGACCTGTTGCATGGCAACAGCGCAGGCCTTGGCGATGGCGACGGTCACCGAAACCCCCTGGGATTTCGCGGCCCGGATCAACGAAGCCGGGAAGGCATCGACCGTGACCCGGAAGGTCGGCATCGTAAGGGAACCACTCATCTTTTGGCTGACAGCCCGCTCCAACGAAGACATCTTGCGGCCATTGCCCGGGACTTCGACCACAGGCATGGACGTGGCAACGGTGGGGATAGCAGCCTGCAGAACGTCACGGCCAATGATCTCTCCCTCGGGTCCGCTACCGTTCAAGGAGGCCAAAGGTACACCGCGATCGCCAGCGAGTTGCCGCGCATAGGGTGTCGCCTTACGGTCACTCGGTCTTGCCACCGGCGTTGTGCCACCCGACTGGGTTGACGGCGAGGACGCAAGCGTATCCGGTGTCGTGGCTGTCGGCGACGAGGTGATCGAATCGGCACTCGGAGCGGCGGCAGACGACCGGGCAATTTGCTGCGTGTCACTAACCACCTGCTCGGGCGCCTCGACCAAAAAGGCCATCTCACCTCCAACAGGCACCGTGCTGTCCACGGCCGCGATCGGGCCCGATAGATAACCTTCACGAAAGACTTCGACGTCCATAATCGCCTTGTCGGTCTCGACCGTGGCCACGATGTCACCACGCTGAACGGCATCGCCCGGGTCCTTTTCCCAGCTGACGACCACGCCGTCCGTCATGGTATCCGATAGCTGAGGCATCTTAATCGTAAAGACGACTCCGTCGGGGGCCTGAACGGCGATCTCGGCCGCAGCACTGGCATCGTTGGATACGGGGGCTACGGTTGTCGCGACCGCTGCGGGATCGCTCTCGGCTTGTGCGACTTCAGCAATATCTGAAACCACCGCATCTGCAGAGGCGACGATCAGCGCAATCGTTTCACCAACAGGCACCATGCTGTCCACGGCCGCGATCGGACCGGACAGATAGCCCTCGCGAAAGACCTCTACATCCATAATGGCCTTATCGGTCTCGACGGTAGCGACGATGTCGCCTCGCTCAACCTTGTCACCGAGCTGTTTTTCCCAACTCACAACAACCCCTTCCGTCATCGTATCGGACAGCTGAGGCATCTTAATTTCGTAGGTCTTTGACATCTAATCTTCCATAACAGGTTTTCGTGAAACCCTAATTGGTTATAAAAATAACGAACCGCCAGCCCGACTAAAAACCTAACGCGCACACGCGGCATCGATGGAACACATCGTTGCCGCGTGCGCGCTCAGATAAGCCAGACTGGCGGTTACTATCCCTCGACGAGGATCAACGGCGCCCCTGAACCATGGCCAAGGCCGATTCAATGACCTCACGCGCGTTCGGGATGGCCGCTTTCTCCAAGCCGTGGTTATACGGGATCGGTACGTTCCGCGCGCTGACTCTGCGCGGTGCGGCGTCCAACTCAAAGAAACACTCCTCGTTCAGGATCGCCATGACCTCTGAGCCGACACCCACGGGCGCTTCCGCCTCTTCGACCACAATGGCTTTATGGGTACGACGAACCGATTCCACGATGCCATCCCGATCCAAGGGATTCAAGGCATAGAGATCGACAACCTCGGCCTCAATGCCATGATCGCGAGCCAATACCTCAGCGGCCTGCAGACACCAATGTACCGAAATATTGTAACCAAACAAGGTGAGATCGCGGCCCTGACGCACAACTTCAGACCCTTCCAAGGGATGAAAAAACTCCTCGTCAGCGACTTCGCCCTTCATGTTGTACATGAGCTCGTGTTCATTGATGAATACCGGGTCATCGCAACGTACGGCCGACTTCAACAGACCGTAAGCCTGTTTGGGCGTAGACGGGGTCACAACCCGCAGTCCGGCGATACCCATAAACACTTTTTCCATACGCGCGGAGTGCTGAGCGCCGAGCTGGTGAGCGGTCCCACCCGGTGATCGAATTACGACCGGGGCAGTCAGCTGACCACCGGACATATAACGCACCTTGGCGGCCGTATTGATAATCTGATCGGTCGCCAGCCAGGCGAAATTGACGGACATGATCTCGATGATCGGACGTACGCCGATAAACGACGCGCCGATGCCGACACCCGTATAACCGTTCTCGGAGATCGGGGTGTCGATGATGCGCTCTGGACCATATTTCTCGAACAGACCCTGGGTCGCCTTATAGGTACCACCGGCAACACCGATATCCTCACCCATGGCGATCACCAGCGGATCGCGCGCCATTTCCTCGTCATGGGCACGGCGAATCGCTTCCCAATACATAATTTCCGCCATGATTACACCCTCCCGTGGACGTAGGAATTGTTTTCGGCAAGGACATGCTTCTCGACATCTGCGACATCCGGCTCGGGCGATTCCTCTGCAAAGGCAATCACGGAATCCTCGATCTCATCGATGATCTCAGCATCCATCTTTTTGTAATCCTCATCAGTCAGCAAACTGGCTTTACTGAGACGATCCTGGAATACGGCAATCGGGTCCCGGGCCAGCCACGTCTGTTCTTCATCCTTAGCGCGGTAGGCATTGGAATCGGACATGGAATGACCGCGGTAGCGATAGGTCATAAGCTCAAGAAAATAAGGTCCTTGCCCCGAGCGGACGTGATTAACGGCCTCGCAAGCGGCGGCGTAGACAGCCTCAATGTCCTGACCATCCGTCTGAGATGCAGGAATATCATAGGCCGCCGCACGCTTGTACTGATCAAGTACGGATGTGGAACGCTCAATGCGGGTACCGATGCCATAAAGATTGTTCTCACAGACAAACAACACCGGCAGGTCCCAAACCTTGGCGATATTCAGCGACTCGTGGAAAGTCCCCTGATTGTTGGCTGCATCCCCCAGAAAACAGATAGCGATATCGTCGTCGCCCTTGAGTTTGATCGCCTTAGCCATACCAACAGCCAAGGGGAACGGGCCACCAACGAGAGCATAGCCGCCCATAAACCGATGCGCGACGTCAAATATATGCATGGAGCCGCCACGACCCTTACTGCAACCAGTCTCCTTGGCGAACAACTCCGCCATGACTGCCTTGGGATCAGCACCACACTTGATGGCATGAATGTGATCGCGATATCCGGTCACGACGTAGTCTTGACCCGGGCGAGCCGCCTCCAGCACGCCATGGGCGCACGCCTCCTGTCCGGAATACAGATGAAGGAAACCGCCGATCTTACGTTCCACGTAGGCTTCATAACAGCGTTCCTCGAAACGCCGCGCATATAGCATTTCCCTTAGTAGTCGCACCTTGTCAGCATCGCTAAGCGCGGCGGCGTTAGTCGACACATCCGTCGATTTCAGGGAATTCGATACCACTGTCATAGGCTAAATACCTTAAATTTAATGATTCTGGAAAGGGTGCATTGCGCCCCCGCAAAAGACTGAGAGATGGACACAAGAGCCGTGCAGCACGCGGTAATCCGGCCTGTCTGCGGTATGTGAAACATCCTCATCTCAAGACGGTTTCTAACCGTTCGGATGCCGTGTATGATCGTGTTTTTAGCGTTTGAGGTCAAGAATGCCCACTGACAAGACGGTCGAGCAACTAATAGCGCGAGTCACTGAATTAGAGATCAAGCAAAGCTATTATGAGGGAGGCCAGGATGATCTAGAACAAGCCCTGCTCCTGATGCAAACACGATTAGATAAATTATCTTTAGAATTCAATAAAATAATATCGCTTATTGAATCTAGATCAGAGCAACAGATTGCCCCGCAGAGCGAAGAAACACCGCCACCGCATTATTAATCTAAGCCCGCCGTCAGCCCTCCGTTTTCAGCCAAATAACCCAGATCTTAAAAGACATTTGATCCCACCCGACAAAAAAATACCTGATTATTTTACTGTGACAATGTCACAGACCCCGCCTAAGGAGCCATGTTCTACTATGCACGTCACCATCAATTAGATCCACGTGATCGGGAGGTGCGCCATGCAGTCGATTCGAGGAAAAATGGGTGTTGTATACAACATCGGGCTAGCCGACAGGGCTGTACGCTTCATAGTTGGCTTCGCACTACTAGGCACGGGCGCAATCGGAATGACGCTAACACCGACGATTACCACCCTGGAGGCGGTCGC
>CAZASZ010000040.1:0-18634 GCA_964487925.1 uncultured Gammaproteobacteria bacterium | reverse complement strand
GGGATGGGTTCGAGACCTTAAGTCCATTGACTCGGTCGATGTCGAGGGAGAGGGTAGTGCCTTCGGTATCGGTTTGTCGTATGCGAATTGGTAGGAACTGTAGCTGATCCGCGCACCAGAGCGTGGTGTTGCGTTTGTCCTCGTCGCGCACGAGTTTTTGCGTAATCAGATCCCCGAGCGGGGTCTTAAGTGTTTCCTGGCCGAGCATGCTGAAATGGTAGTTCTTAAGCGTTCCGCCATCAGCGATCTGGTACTCCAGGGCCGTCTTTCCCGCCGAGAGGTCTTGCATCAGCGCTAGTTGATAGACGAGCTTGTCCTGGGCGGAGGGTGGTATGGACATTTTCCAGGGATCATTGTTGACGTTGTTGGTTGCGCTCAGCTGGCGCCAGTCAAAGGCGATGTCGACCTTGCGGTGGTGTTTTCGCTTGTTATGGAAGTAGTGGTACTCGATTGGCCGGGGCCTGCCATTGAACATCCTCCATATGCTGTATTCCTCAATTCGGCCACCATAGAACCAAGCGATCAGCCCCGTTGCACGGGAGACTGACGAGTAGCGGTATTTGCCGTCCGACATTCGGGACAGCTTCAATTGCATTTCGCCGACCGCGACGCCGTTTCTTCGTAGTGTGTAGGTGGCCTGGAAGTCCGGTAGAGACGAAGGGGCGGCGGCTGCCGTGCCGGACCATTCGGTGAGCAGCCAGGTCAGCGAAAGCATGATTGTCAGGGCGGCGTGCCGGAGGCGGGGATATGGCCGTTTTATTTGGGTGGAGGTCATGTCTGTTGGGTAATTACTCGATATCGATGGGCTCAGCCAACGGCTTGCCATCGAGTAAAACGAGTGAGCCATTCGCTTTCAGGCGGCCCTCTGCGTACATGGCTATGACCGTGGGATACAGTCGATGTTCCTTGTTTTGTACCTTTCGAGCCAAGCTATCCGCATTGTCATCGCTGGCGACTACTACCTTGGATCGTGCGATTACGGGTCCGCCGTCCAGGTCGGGGGTGACGAAATGGACGCTGACCCCATGTTCCTCACGACCGGCATCGAGTGCTTGTTGATGGGTGTTTAAGCCGGTGAATTCGGGGAGCAAAGAAGGGTGAATATTGAGCATGCGTCCAGCATAGTGGCGGACGAATTCGGGCGTCAGGATGCGCATAAAGCCGGCCAGCACGACGAGTTCCGGCGAGCATTTATCAATGTGGGACTTCAGTGCAGCATCAAAGGCGCGTCTGTCTGGGAATGTCTTGTGGTCGACAACAACGGCAGTTATCCCCGCCTCCTGTGCGCGTTCGAGTCCGTAGACACCAGGCCGATTACTGATGACGGCGCGGATCTCGACCGGCAGGGTGCCGGCGCGGACGCCATCGATCATGGCCTGCAGGTTGCTGCCGTTTCCGGAAATAAGCACTACCACCGGTAAGGGCGGTCGTTGAACGGACGTTGCCATGATTACTCCGCGGCGAGGACGCGGACCGCGCTTTCGTCAGCTTTTCTTCGTATGACACTCCCGAGGCGCCAAGCCGTCTCGCCCGAACCGGCCAGTGAGGCCATCACTGCTTCGGCCTCAGCCTGCGCTACGCAGATCACCATTCCGATACCGCAGTTGAAAGTCCGTAGCATCTCGGATGTCTCGATATTTCCTTGCTCCTGGAGCCATTCGAAAATCGGTGGCAGAGGCCAGGGCTCGAGTTCGCAGCACAGGTGATCAGGAATAACCCTGGGTAGGTTTTCGACTAGACCGCCGCCTGTGATATGGCACAGGGCGTGGAGATTGTGGCTGCCGAGTAGTTCCAAAATCGGTCGTACGTAGATTCTGGTCGGCGTGAGTAGCGCATCGCCCAGGGTCTGCTCGTCATTCCAGGGCGCGTCTAGGTTGGAGTCTTCGCGTTCGATGACCTTGCGAATTAGCGAATATCCGTTCGAATGAGGCCCCGAGGAGGCCAGCGCTATCAGAGTATCCCCAGCCGCCACTTTGCTGCCGTCGATGATTCGGTCGCGTTCGACGATCCCGACGCAGAAGCCTGCCATGTCGTAGTCGCCATCGCGATACATGCCTGGCATCTCTGCGGTTTCGCCACCGGTCAGGGCCGCGCCTGCTAGCTTGCAGCCTTCGCCTATGCCGGTAATAACTGCCGTTGCGACGTCCACATCGAGTTTTGCGGTGGCATAATAATCGAGAAAGAACAGGGGCTCCGCGCCCTGGACGATCAGGTCGTTGACGCACATGGCGACCAAGTCGATACCGATGCCGTTGTGGCGATTGAGATCGATAGCAATCTTGAGCTTCGTGCCGACACCATCGGTCCCCGAGACCAGGACGGGATGTTTGTAACGGTCTGTTGGGATCTCGAACAGTGCGCCGAAACCGCCCAGGCCACCCATGACCTCGGGCCGCAGGGTAGATCTTGCCACCGGTTTGATGCGTTCCACGAGCCTGCTTCCGGCATCGATATCGACTCCGGCGTCTTTATAACTCAGGGATGGGGCGGTGTCGGGAAGATTCGGCTTGCTCATATTTTTGTCGGATCCTTAGTCTGTTTGCGCGCGCGCGGCGCTGAATTCGTAAGATGTTATCGCAAAATGCCCTCCGCCGAATATGGCTACATACCGTTCGACCGATTATGTAATACTATAGCGCTGACTCCGATTGTCCGTAATCTCTGTCGCCACTGAATTAATTTTAATAAGATCATATTCATGACAATCTCTGTAAGGTATTGCCTTTCCAGTGTTTTTGCGTTTGTGCTACTGGCCTTTTCGGGGCTGGGATCCAACGCTTTTGCCGGTGACGTCGGCAGCCTTTATGAGGTTGATCAATTAGTCGTTGGACAGGATGCCAATGAAAGGAGCAAGGTCCTGGCTGACGCCTTGACGATCTTGATCGAGAGAATCAGTGGACGGAAAGGCGTCGTCGATGCCAGTGGACTGGGCCCGACACTTAAACGCGCCAAAGATTATGTCGAGCGCTTTGAATATATTCCGCTGGACAATGTCCCGCTTACTGGTGAAGGAACCCCGCCCGCATCATCATCTGAGGCCGCAAGCGGCGATGATGGTGATGGACACTCCACGAGTGTTATGCCCGTCGTTTATCGCTATCGTCTCCACATCCTCTTCGATAAGGTGTCTGTCGAGCGTCTCTTGGAGGCTCATCAGGTTCCGATATGGGGACGTTTACGTCCCACGCTCGTGGTGTGGCTGGCCGTCGACGACGACGTGCATCGTTATACTGTGACGCCGGACAACGCGAGGCAAATTAAAGAATCTATTGCCGAGGTCAGTGTTCGGCGCGGCTTACCGATTATCCTTCCGCTCATGGATCTTGAGGAGCAGGCTCGAATCGGTTTCAGTGATATCTGGGGGGATTTCGCCGACACTATCCGTGCCGCATCCGGCCGTTACCGCGCAGGCGCCGAGCTCGTCGGGCGCGCTTATCGCCAGGACGGGCGTTGGTCTCTGCGTTGGAGCCTGTATAGCGAGTCGTTGACTGATCACTGGTCGGGTGAGGAGACCACTCTCGACGCGAATGTGGTCCTGGCGCTTGATCATGCTGCGGACCGTCTTGGTGATCTATATGCGCGATCGGCCGACCAGGCGGATGACCAGCGTGTCGAGATGGATGTTCGGGACGTGACCGGGATCTCGGGCTACGCTCGCTTATTGACCTATCTCGAGTCTCTTGAATTGATCAGCGATGTGGTCGTGATCAAGGTGCAGGCTGATGAGGTCGCATTCAGTTTGCGGCTCAAGCGCGAGGCTCGCTTTCTGCGTCGCGCGATCGAGTTTGATGACACCCTGGCGCCAGTCAAGGACGCGGGTATGGTCATGAATGAGGGAGCAACGGACATCTTGAGATACCGGCTGCTGCAGTGACCCGGGCAGATATTCCAAACATCATCAGTATCCTCAGGATCGGGCTGGTTTGGCCAGTAGTGGTATCGCTACTGGCCGGCAACTACGAGATGACCTTGATCCTCTATACGATCGCCGGAATCTCTGATGGTCTCGACGGATTCATCGCAAAACACTATCACTACACCAGCCGTTTGGGCTCGATCATTGATCCGCTCGCCGATAAGCTGCTTCTCGTGTGCACTTTTTTTACCCTGTGTTGGCTCGGGTTGGTTCCCCCGTGGCTTGTGGCGCTGATTATCGCACGGGATGCCCTGATTCTGATTGGCGCCGTCGCCTTTTTCTATCTGATCGGCCGGTTTGAGATGGCGCCGAGTTGGATCAGTAAAACAAACACGTTTTTCCAGTTGGCTTTGGGCCTGATCGTTGTGGTCACTCAGGTTGTGCCGGTTCCTGAAAATCTGACCTCCATCTTAATGATCACTGTCATGATCACGACCATTGCCAGCGGGGCCCATTACGTATGGGTCTGGGGGCATCGTGCGTTTATGATCTATACACGACGCCATGGCAACTGATCGTCAGGGAGGGACGTCTATCGTCATGAGGCAGATTCCACTCGGTCTGAGGCTGCGCGAATCAGCTACCTTCGATAACTTTGTCATTGGTGGGAATGCCGAGCTGATCACCGTGCTGAATCGCGAGGACCAGCTCCATCAGGGAATGATTTACATCTGGGGCGGATCCTCCACTGGGCGTAGCCACCTCCTTCAGGCTGTGTGTCACCGGGATAGCGGATGGCGCTCGACAGCATTTTATTTGCCGCTGGCGCAGAGTGCCGACCTGGATCCCGCTGTGCTTAACGGACTGGCATCATTTACTGAGGTGTGTATCGACGATGTCGATTGCGTCGTTGGTCAGACAGCATGGGAGCAAGCCCTATTCGGATTGTGTAACGAAATACGGGAGTGCGGGGGGCGCCTGATTGTTACGGCGAGGCTCCCCGCGCCGAATATCCCCTGGCGATTGGCGGATCTGAGTAGCCGTCTTTCTTGGGGGGTGACCTATCATTTGCAACCATTGAACGATCAGGGCAAGTATGAGGCGCTTGTGCGACGGGCCGCGCATCGAGGCTTAGAGCTTCCGAAGGATGTGGGTAATTTTCTTTTGACGCGCTGTGACCGGGACCTTGGTGGACTGTTCGCGCTACTGGATGACCTGGACAATTCGTCTTTGGTCTACAAACGCAGGCTGACTATTCCATTCGTAAAGGAGTGCCTTGCCCAGGTGAGCGATAGCCGGGAACCCGCGGGGGCGCCAGATCAGGGACCTCAGGATCAGGACTAACTATGTCCTTGGAGATGATCTGGATTCCTCTGCTGACCTTCGCGATTGCGGTGCTCCTGACGCGAGGACTATGCGGTGAGCGTCCCTGGCTGCGGATTCAGGATCACCCTAACGAACGTTCGCTGCATACCCAACCTACACCTCGATCGGGTGGAGTTGCGATGGTGTTGGGGCTGGTTATCGGTTTGCTGAGCGGATGGATCTACGGTGAGGTTCCCGGGGGCCTGGGGTGGATTTCGCTCGGAGGTGGACTGATTGCGGGGGTCTCCTTGCTGGATGATTTTCGGCATGTGCCGGCGCGCTGGCGTTTCCTTGTCCACATGATCGCGGCGGCCCTACTGGTAGCTGTGGGTTTGGCGCTAAGGGATGTGGGACTACCTCTCTTGTCATGGTCGCTACCGGTCCTGCTCGGCGGAACTATAACAGTGTTGTTGGTCATCTGGATGATCAACCTCTATAACTTCATGGATGGCATGGATGGGTTTGCGGCCGGCATGGCCACGATCGGGTTCTCTGCTTTGGCCGTGATGGCATGGAGAGGTGGCGCAGGGGACCTGGCGCTGTCGTGTCTGACTGTAGCGTTGGCTGGCGCGGGATTTCTGGTCTATAACTTTCCCAAGGCACGGATATTTATGGGTGACTTGGGCTCTTCACTGCTGGGTTATCTCGCCATCGCGTTCGCCCTTTGGGCGGATCGATACGGCGTTTTTCCGCTATGGGCTGCGCTATTGGTATTTTCACCCTTTATCGTAGATGCGAGCGTGACCCTCGCGATCCGTCTGGCACGGCGGGAGCGTGTCTGGGAGGCCCACCGTACGCATGCTTATCAACGCTTGGTTCAGTATGGCTGGGGTCATCGGAAAACAGTGCTGCGAGCCTATGTTTTGATGTTGGCGTGCGCGGTATCAGCTATCGTTTCGGTCGATCTCAGTGCAGGCTATCAGGCGGTTGTCCTGATAGCCTGGGTGATGATCTATCTATTCCTATGGCTATCGGTAAGACGGATTTGCGCGACGGACTAGGGGATATGCGAGGCGCTTCCCTGCGCCCAGATGGGTGTATCAATGCTTATTAGTTTTTATCGTCGCCTTTTTTCCACTTCTTATTCCACTTGCTGGCCATCTTGCGGCTTAGCTCATCATCCTTTGCCATCATTGCATCCAGTTGCTTACCCATGTCCTGAAGCTGGGATTTGTCGGCTTTGCTGGGGTGGTGGTTGAGGTTATTCACGATGTTGACGAGGTCTTTGGTGATTTTTATGATGCCAACGATCATTTCGTGCCGTTCAGTTTGCACCATACGAAAGTCGTCCCATTGTTGAGCGCTGTCATTGTCCTTCTTCCAGTCGCGATCTGAGGCCATGCTGGAACTCGCCAGCGTCATTAGCGCAAAGAGCATGATGATCAGTGAGGGTGTATTGAAACCAGAGCGTCTTCTCATTAGGTGTCTCCGTTGATGATTGTAACCGGCTTGAAATATACCCGTCGCATTGATTGATCGCAACAGAGCCATTGATTGGCGCAAGCGCTTGATATATTCTCTAGCGCTTTGCGCATTACGTGGCCGGAAACTGTTGTTGTCTCCGGCCTGCCATTGGAAGGATTGCAATCTACGTCACGTTTCCCGTAGAGGATTCGGATGGAATGGGGAAATCTCGGGTAATCTGCCGATAAGTTAGATAGACGATAATGGCAGACAATAACCGAATTGGTGATCCTTATGGGAGTTCCGTTACAATGAACGATTTTTTCAAGAAGGCGTTGGCTTACGACGGCTCTAGTAGTGATGATCTTACGGACATAGTTGTTAGCGAGCATGGTGTTCTTCTTTACCGGCATGTCGATGATTGGGGTAATGAGTGGGAGACCGCTTCGTGTGGCTCCCTTCAAGACGTGGCTTTTTTGAAGGGTATCGCTGACCGATGAAGTTATCTTCCCTTGTTTGGTTGACGACCTCAAACATCGGAAAATGCGCATCGATTGGCCTGTCAGGGCTACTCCTAATCCCTACCGTATCTGCCGCATCACGGGGAGATGAGCACGCTCGCCGGACCAATATTGACCTGTCACTTGGCGTTGAACATTATCTCTGGCAGGAGTTTGATGCTAACGGGGTGCGTTTGCTCTCGGAACATGGCCCGCGTGCGACTCTCGGCGGCCGAGTCGAGTTGGATACCGGTCTGCGTCCCTTGATGGTTCGGGTCCTTGGCAATGCCTATATCGGCGTCGTAGATTATGATGGACAAATCCGGAGCGATTTTGATCCTACCATCCACACTTTTATTGGCACTGAGACCACCTACCGAGGCGGACAGGCAGAGCTTCAAGTAGGGTTTAGCGGACCGGCTTTATCGTTTAGCGCCCTGGAATTGTTTGTTGGGGCTGGTGTGGAAGGATGGACGCGAGATATAGGCGCGGGTGTGGATGCAGGTGGAGTCTCTACTCCCAAATTTCGGGAGGACTATACGGTCTATTATGGACGGATCGGACTTGGGTTCGAGGACACTGGCAACCTCCTGAACGCGTCTTTTCATGTGGGCGCGAAATTGCCCTATAGGGTTGATGAGGACTTTGTGGTTTCCAGTGGCAGCATGACATTACACCCTGCTGGGCAGTGGTCTGCATTTGCCGACTATCGGCTGACGCTACAGCGCAACTTTCTTGAGTTTTACTATGAAGGTTTGCGTTTCGATCCCTCTCCGGTAAAAAACACCTTCTTTCAGCCTGAAAGTACGATTGATAGCTATGGGATAAGACTTGGCCGGGAGTTTTAGATTCAGCGACGTAGAAAGTAACAAATAAAAAAGGGCTGCCCGAATTCCACTGGGCAGCCCTTTTTTTATCCAGGGGGTTTTTAGAAGTGCAGATACAGGCCGGCGTAAGGGCCTTTGAAGGTTACATCGGCGTAGGAGCTATCTATGTCATCCAGGCTCAGATTGATGCGCCGATAGCCCGCGTCTATACCGAGTAGCCATGGAGTGTCATAGGTGACCCTGACCGTATAGTCGTAAAAGTTGCTACCGCTGTAACCGATGTAGCTTCCATCTGCACTGACCGCCAGACCGCTGAAAGGAAGGTCCACGCCCACACCGGCATAGGCCATCGGGACCCACGTACTGACGTCGGCACTGGCTGTTCCCGTAGTGGCGCCGGTAATCCGGGTCTTGGTGTCGAGGTATTTAGCTGTCAACCCGACGTCCAAATTGGCGATGTTGTCGAGGATACGCCAGTATGCCGTGATGTCGGTCTGATCGAGTTTCAGGCTACTGTTCACCGCTTCATTAAAGGTAAAGTTTTGGCCGCCAAACGTGAAGTTGGAGGACAGCGCACCACTGGCGCTCGTGTCTATACTGGTCTTGCTGATTTTGACGTTCGGGATCAGCGGAAGGGGGTGATCAAATATGACGTAATAAGAGGCTAGGTTATCGCTGTCGTAACCCAGGTCACGGTTGACGTCGATATCGTTGGCCGGATTGGCGCTTTGGTAGCGGACGGAGCCCTGAATGTCGTAGCTCCAGGCGTTGGCGCCGACCCAGACACCGATCATATCGGCCGAGGCAGGTAGGCTGGCGGTCAACATCAAGGGCCAGATGCAATGTTTGATTTTCATGTGTTCCCTCTGGATTATGCGTTCACGTAAGGCTTGATGATCGGGTCCGACTTGCAATTCGCTACATTTAATCTACACAGTTAATCTACGATATCGTGCGACCGGCGAATTTCTTCAGCTACTATGTCACAAATTTGATAATGGAACTATTTCCTGACGAGGTGCCGAGCCGACTGGTTCCATCTCGGATCCGGGCTCTATCTTGAAACCAATTCTTTCTTTCGCCGTCCCGGCCTAAATGGGCCAGCGGCGCCTTAGCAGCCTGTTAGAGGTTGTCCCTGCTATCTGGATTGCGGGCCTCGTCATTGATACGGATCGTCCTTGTCGCGCGCATGACGAGGGCATAGCTGGCCCGTTCGAACACCCTTACCACCATCAGCGTACCCGACTGCTCATTGGGCAGGGTGACGTCGTCGTGACCTTCACCGATGGTGTCTTCTATAGACTCCCCTGCCTGATAGCTGGCGAGGATATGCCCGACCTTGATGTGATCCCGGCGTCCCTTGTTCAGCACGACCGTGTGGTACTGACCGATTCGCGAAACACCATCAAGCACGGCGATAATGCGTCCGTTGATCTCGATATCCGGTATCTCCGGTGTGAAATATGGGTCGATATCGGCATCGTCCCGGGCCGGCAGGACCTTGTCGCCGATTAGGATTTCGCGGCTTGCTGATTTTAGGTACAGCGTGCTGGGGTCGCCGCGCTTAACGAGTTTGGCATCAGCCACGCTAAGCGCCTCATAGCCAAGGATCTCATCGTCGATATCACGGTAGGCGTCACCCTCATGGACCACATTGAAACGTGTGATAACGGTGTCTTCCAGGCCTCGGACGTAGACCTTCTCATCACTTCCCGTGATCAGATGACCGCCATCGTTGGCGAGGATATACGGTGCTTTGTCGAGTTCAGCTTTTGTCAAGATACTGGGACGTTTCAGGAACTGCCTGATGGCATCAGCCGGTATGGTGGGGATGGCCGTATGCAGTTCCTCAACGCGGCCGGTCGGAGATAGCTTGATAACCGGACGCCCCTTACGTTCGAGTCTGAGCTGAGGTTTGCCGTCGATAAAAATGAGGCTGATCACGTCGCCGGGATAAATCAGATGCGGGTTCTTGATTTCCGGGTTGATGTGCCAGATCTTCGGCCATAGCCAAGGGTCTTTGAGGAAGTGCGCAGAAATATCCCACAAGGTGTCACCCTTGACGACGACGTATCGTTCGGGATGATCGGCGCGCAGTTTGACTACATCGGCTGCCGCAACCTCGATCAGGAACAGGCAGGATACCAGAATCACCAATAACTTTTTGAGGGACATGAATATACCTTCAACGAAAATGTCTCACGAAACGCATGACTCGGGCATGTCGAAGCCCCGGTCTGTCATAATTGGAACCGCTCTTCGACCTATATCGGCCGCTTATGACTATTTTTCGAATTACTTGAAGATATAAATGCCGGATTTGTGGGCCGGGGTTATGTATTCGGTCAATCGGGCCGCTCCGTGAGACTACAAAAATCTGAAAAAAGGCGATCCGGACGGAAATTACTGTAAATCACATTACCCCCGGTCGACAAACACTTTATGGAGCGCACAGTCCTTTGACGGCACGGTTGACTGCGGGTGGTCGAAGTCGTATACCTGATGCAGGCGCATGGAAGGTCAGCGAGCGTCATTCCGGTCGCGGGGCGTTTGTGATACAACACGCTCGAATATTTCATAGCGACGCGAACGCTATAAGGAGGAACTGATGGTCATCTTCTGGATAGGTCTGTTCCTGTCAGGCCTATGGGTCATGACTTATTTTCGCCAATCTCTGCTACGAACCTCAGCCCTGCTTGCAGCGATCCTATTCCTCTGGACCTTTACTGCGTGTCCCTCGGGTTTCCTTCTGTTCCCGGTCTGGGGCTTTTTCCTTCTGATTTCGATACCGTTGAATATCCCGGCCCTGCGTCGCGGTTGGGTGTCTGCGCCTGTTTTGCGCGGATTCCGGTCTGTGATGCCCGAGGTTTCGAAGACCGAAAGAGAGGCGCTGGAAGCTGGCTCTGTCTGGTGGGAAAGCGAATTCTTCAAGGGATGTCCCGATTGGCGGCGGTTGCGGGATCTCCCCAAACCCGGTCTCAGGGCAGACGAACAGGCCTTCCTCGATGGCCCGGTGGAAACACTGTGCGGTATGCTCGACGATTGGCAGATCACCGAGGAACAGCACGATCTGCCAGAGGAGGTGTGGGCCTTTATTCGTGAGCAGGGATTTTTCGGTATGATCATCCCTAAGGAGTATGGCGGGCTTGCCTTTACCGCCCTGGGTCACTCGAGTGTGGTCATGAAGGTCGCGAGCAGGAGCATCACGGCGGCCGTGACCGTCATGGTGCCGAATTCATTGGGTCCGGCCGAGCTCTTACTGCATTACGGCACCGATGACCAGCGCAACCACTACCTGCCCCGACTTGCCAGGGGCGAGGAAATCCCCTGTTTTGCGTTGACGGGGCCGGAGGCCGGCAGCGATGCCGCGTCAATCCCGGATAACGGCGTGGTCTGTCGGGGGGATTTCGATGGTAAAGAGGTCATCGGGATCCGGCTGAACTGGGAGAAGCGCTATATCACTCTAGGGCCGGTCGCGACGATCCTCGGGCTGGCATTCAAGCTCTATGACCCGGAAGGTCTCCTGGGTGGCGATGAAGAAATCGGCATCACCCTCGCCCTGATACCGACATCGACTCCGGGTATCGACATCGGGCGTCGGCACTTTCCGCTCAATATGGCCTTTCAAAATGGCCCTAATTCCGGACGCGACGTCTTTATCCCAATGGACTATATCATCGGCGGTCAGGAACGCGTCGGACAGGGCTGGCGTATGCTCATGGAGAGCTTGGCCGCAGGCCGTTCGATTTCACTGCCGGCACTTTCCGCAGGAGCGGGCAAGTTGGCTACCAGGGCATCGGTGGCGTATGCCCGTATCCGCCATCAGTTCAAACTCCCAATTGCTTATTTCGAGGGCGTCGAAGAAGTCCTCGCCCGAATTATAGGACAGACCTATGTCATGGACGCGGCCCGTACTTTGACAACTATCGCGGTGGATCAGGGCGAGAAACCGGCGGTGGCGTCGGCGATCGTCAAGTATCAGCTGACCGAACGCATGCGTGAGGTCATTCGCGACGCTATGGATGTCCACGGCGGATCGGGTATCTGCCTAGGTAGGAATAACATTTTGGGGCGTGTCTACCAGTCCGTTCCCATCAGTATCACGGTCGAGGGCGCAAATATCTTGACGCGGACCCTGATCGTCTTCGGGCAAGGCGCCATCCGTTGCCATCCCTATGTATTCAAGGAGATGCAGGCCAGTCAGGATGGCAACAGCGACCAAGCGGCCAGGGACTTTGATGCGGCGTTGTTCGGGCATGTCGGGCTCGTTACCGCTAATGTTGCGCGCAGTCTCTGGTTTGGTTTGACGGGGGCTTCGTACTTGAGGTTGGCGGACGAACTAGGGCAGGGATTCTGCGCCAGCTATTACCGGAACCTGACCCGGATGAGCGTCGGTTTCGCGCTGTTGACCGACTTTTCACTGCTGGTTCTTGGTGGCAGTCTGAAGCGTCGGGAACGACTGTCGGGGCGGCTAGCGGACATCCTAGGCAACCTCTATCTGGCGACAGCGGCGCTTAAGCGTTTCGCCGACGACGGCCAGCCCGAGTCAGATCAGCCTTTGGTGGCATGGGCCTGCGAGGATAGCCTCTACCGTATCCAGGAGGCGATGTATGGTCTGTTCGAAAATCTGCCCAGTCGGCCCTTGGCTTGGTTGGCGCGCCATCTGATATTTCCGCTGGGACGGAGTTACTCGCCCCCGTCCGATGCGCTCGGGCATCAGCTTGTCGCACCCTTTCTTGTGCCTTCCGAGGCACGGGATCGACTTACCCAGGGCATATTCATACCCGATGGGTCCCAGGATGCACTGGCCAAGATCGAGGAGGCTTTAGTCCTGGTTATTGACACGGTACAGTTGGAGAGGAAGCTGCGGGAGGCGCGTAGCGATGGCCGCCTATCTTCCGCAACGCTTGATCCTGAAGCGCAGTTGCGGGCAGCGGTTACGGCGGAAGTTATCAGCGACGACGAGGCAGCGCTCCTGGCCCGGTCTCACAAGGCTATCCGCTCGGTCATCGACGTGGATGATTTTCCGCAAGAATATTGGAAGGGAGAGCATTTATGACAAAGCGCGCGACGACGCCTACTGCCAAGGGCCGCCCGGTTTACATCGTCGACGGGAGCAGGACGCCTCAGCTCAAGGCGCGTGGTCAACCAAGTCCGTTCCGGGCCTCCGATCTTGCGGTGACCGCGGGCAGGAGCCTGTTACTGAGGCAACCGTTTCAGGCCTCGGAGCTTGACGAGGTCATCGTCGGATGTGTCATGCCGGGACCCGATGAGGCCAATATTGGGCGAGTTATTGCGCTGCGGCTGGGTTGTGGTGTCGGGGTTACGGCCTGGACCGTGCAGCGCAATTGTGCTTCGGGCATGCAATCGCTCGATTGCGCCTTTAAAAACATCAGCACCGGGCGCTCTGATCTGGTACTGGCTGGTGGAGTAGAGGCCATGAGTCATGCCCCGCTGCTCATGAGCGAGGCCATGGTGCGGTGGCTTGCCGGCTGGAACGCGGCGAAGGGGACATCGGCGCGCCTGAAGCAGCTCGGGCAGCTGCGTCTGGGACATCTAAAACCGATCATCGGCCTGCTCCGAGGCCTGAGCGACCCCATCGTGGGCCTGTCCATGGGCCAGACGGCTGAGAATCTAGCTTACCGTTTCGGCATTAGCCGCGAGGCTATGGATGCGTTTGCGATGCAGAGTCATCAGCGGCTCGCGGCCGCGCAGGATGGCGGAATTCTCGCGGATGAGATTGAACCCCTCTATGATCCATCCGGCACCTGTGTTTTGGAAGACGACGGCCTGCGTCGCGATTCGAGCATGGAACGGCTGGGTCGTCTCAAGCCGGTATTTGATCGGCCGGAAGGACTTGTTACGGCCGGTAATAGCGCCCAGGTTACAGATGGTGCTGCTTTGTTGTTGTTGGCGAGCGAGAAGGCCGTCATGCAGTATGACCTGCCGGTCCTTGCAAGGATCGTCGATTGCGAATGGGCAGGAGTTGACCCCGCCGAGATGGGGCTTGGCCCGGCCTACGCCATGGCGGCGATGCTCAAACGCCGCAGGCTCAAGGTCGAGGACATAGATAACTGGGAGATCAACGAGGCCTTCGCGGCTCAGGTCTTGGCCTGTCTTGAGGCCTGGAAGGATCCGGCCTTCTGTCGCAGCGAGTTCAATATGCGCTCTGCCTTGGGCGAGATTGATATGGCCAGTTTAAATGTCGATGGCGGGGGCATTGCCTTGGGCCATCCGGTGGGGGCGAGCGGTGCCCGAATCGTATTGCATACAACGAGGGTCCTGGAGAGGACTCAAGCGCGTTTCGGGATAGCCAGTCTATGCATCGGCGGTGGCCAGGGTGGCGCCATGTTGGTGGAGCGGAGATGATGGCGATGACGGGAACAAAAAAATACTGGCGCACCGAGCGCGATGCCGATGGCGTGGAGTTCTGGATTTTCGATACGCCGGACGCGCGGGTCAATGTGTTATCAAAGGCAGCCTTGACGGAACTCGAGAGCCTGATCACCGTCGCCGAGTCAGTGCCGCCAAAGGGAATTATTTTCCTCTCAGGCAAGGAAACGGGGTTTATCGCCGGCGCGGATGTCAATGAATTTCTTCAGATGAATGCATCTGGCGACGTTGTCCGAGCGCATATCCAGTGGACCCAAGGGGTGTTCGATCGTCTTGAACGCCTGCCGTGCAAGACGGTGAGCGCGATTGACGGCTTCTGTCTGGGGGGTGGGCTGGAAATGGCTCTTGCCTGCGATTATCGCGTTGCGGTCGATGATCCTCATACCCGAATCGGACTGCCCGAAGTCAGACTGGGAATTCACCCGGGCTATGGAGGGGTTGCACGGCTTCCGGGTCGTGTCGGTCATCTAGCTGCCATGGATATGATGTTGTCGGGCCGCGCCTTGTCCGCCCGTGCCGCAAAGCGTATCGGCTTGGTTGACCAATCCGTGCCTTTAAGGCAACTGGTAAGGACTGCTAAGGCTATCGTGACTCGGGCCCCGCATTCTCGGATGCCTGTATGGTGGCAGCGTCTCGCAGGAAATGCTCTATTCCGGCCTTTGGTCGGGCTCAGTCTGCGCAAAACGGTGGCCAAACGTGTCCGTAAGGAGCACTACCCCGCGCCCTACGCCTTGATCGATCTCTGGCAACGCCATGTGGGCAATCACGCCCGGATGTTGTCCGGGGAGGCCGACTCCGTGGCTGGGCTCCTGGCGGGCGACACCTCAAAGAATCTGCTGCGCGTATTTTTTCTCCAGGAGCAGCTTAAAGGGCAGGGACGCGGCGGCTCGTTCAAGGCAGGTCATGTACATGTGGTCGGAGCTGGGGTCATGGGCGGTGATATCGCCGCCTGGTGTGCCTTGCGCGGGCTGACCGTGACGCTGCAGGATCAGTCACCTGAGCGTATCGTGCCGGCTATTGGCAGGGCACGCGCCCTATTTCTCAAGAAGCTTAAGTTGCCACGCCTTGCCCAGGCCGCCATGGATCGTCTGATTCCCGATGTGCGCGGACTGGGCATCCCGCGGGCGGATGTCGTTATCGAGGCGATTTTTGAGAACCTGGAGGCCAAACATGCCTTGATGAAGAGTATCGAACCGCGCCTCAAGGAGGGTGCGCTGATGGCAACGAATACCTCCAGTATTCTCTTGGAGGATATCGCCGAAGTGCTAGATCATCCGCAAAGGCTAGTTGGCCTGCACTTCTTCAATCCGGTAGCGAATATGCAACTCGTTGAGATCGTGCGCAGCCGGTTCAGTAGCGATGAAATTATTGCGAACGCTATACGCTTTACGCGGCAGATCGACAGACTGCCATTACCCGTTCAGAGCAGCCCCGGCTTTCTCGTCAACCGCATCCTCATGCCCTATCTTATCGAAGCCGTTCGGCTGGAAGAGGAGGGCGTCCAGGCCGAGGCTATCGACCGCGCGGCGCTCGAGTTCGGGATGCCCATGGGACCGATTGAGCTGGCGGATGTCGTTGGGCTCGATGTCTGCTTGTCCGTGGCTGAGATTCTCAGCAAGGCGATGGGAACGGAAGTCCCGGAACGGCTCAAGGCGATGGTTGCCGCAGGCAAGCTTGGACGCAAGAGCGGCCATGGCTTCTATCACTATCGCAAGGGAAAACCGGTTAGGGGCCAGTACGACAAAGGAATGTTTGTACCGGCTGATCTTTGCGACCGGCTCATGTTGAGTATGCTTAATGAGGCTGTGGCCTGTCTCCGTGAAGGGGTTGTAGATAACGCCGATCTACTTGATGCAGGCATCATCTTCGGTACCGGCTTCGCTCCGTTTCGCGGCGGGCCCATGCACTATATCGAACAAAGCGGAATCTCGACCCTGAAGAACCGGCTTGACGCGCTGTCGGGGGTATATGGCGAGCGCTTCGATGCCGATCCAGGTTGGTCTGCCTTAAACAAGGAGGCCTGAGCAATGGCGGATAAGATTGGCGTCGAACAGGCGGGGACCCTGTCCGGCCTGTTTCAGACCCGTGTCGAGCAATCAGTCGACAAGGTGGCATATCGTTACTACGATGCAAGGTCTAAGGATTGGCGAACCTACACTTGGGGCGATATGGCGCGTCTTGTGGGGGCTTGGCAAGCGGCCATACTGCAAGAAGGGTTGAAGGCCGGTGACCGGGTGGCCATCATGCTGCCGAATGGTCCGGACTGGGTGGCCGTCGATCAGGCCGTGCTGGGTTTGGGGATGGTCGTGGTACCGCTTTATGTCAACGATCGCGGCGCGAGTATCGCCTATATCCTCAAAGACTGTGCAGCAAAACTCTTGGTTATTGCCGATGACGAGCAGTGGGCCGGGATGTGCGGGGAAGTGGGGGCCTGTAGCGACCTGCAACGAATCGTGAGCTTGGCTACTGTTTCGGCCTCCGGTTCGCGGGTCGTTCATGTCGATGGCTGGTTGGGAGATGCCGATGTCGATGTGCAATATTCATCGGCGCCGGGCGACACACTGGCCACGATCGTCTACACATCCGGGACGACGGGGCGGCCCAAGGGCGTCATGCTCAGTCATCAAAATATCCTTTCCAATGCCTATGCGAGCTCCATATGCGCTGATGTCGTCGCCGACGACCTGTTTCTTTCCTTCCTGCCCCTTTCGCACACGCTTGAACGGACGGCCGGTTATTACCTACCGATGATCATCGGGGCTGAAGTGGCCTACGCGCGGTCCATCCCCCTGCTTGGTGAGGACCTCATGAAGATCAAACCTACCGTCATTATTTCGGTACCGCGCATCTACGAACGTGTGTACGGGAGGATCGCGGAGCAAATGGCCTCCCGGCCTGCGCTCGCTCAACGACTCTTTGCGCTAGCGGTCAAGATTGGATGGCAGCGTCTGTTGCATGATCAAGGACGGGCTGGGTGGCATCCTGGCTTCCTGTTTTGGCCTGTGCTCAAACACTTGGTTGCCGACAAGATTATGGCCCGCCTCGGCGGCCGGATCAGAGTCGCTGTTTGCGGAGGAGCACCTTTGTCCGAGACGATATCCAGGACCTTTATCGCGCTGGGTTTGCCTCTGTTGAATGGTTACGGAATGACCGAGGCGAGTCCGGTCATCAGTGTTAACCGGCCCAACGACAATTATCCCGAGACCGTCGGCACTGTGTTGGATCAGGTTACCGTGCGTCTCGGCAAGGATGATGAGCTTCTCGTCAAGAGCCCTGGGGTGATGCTCGGTTACTGGCATCAGGACGAGGCCACTCGCGAGGTCATCGATGCCGAAGGTTGGCTGCACACGGGTGACAAGGCCGCTATCGATGCCCAAGGACATATCCGGCTCACGGGTCGTCTTAAAGAGATCATTGTCCTCTCCAACGGCGAAAAGGTGCCTCCTGCCGATATGGAGCTCGCGATCACGATGGACCCGTTGATCGAACAGGCTCTGGTTTTTGGGGAGCAACGGCCCTATCTGACGGCCCTGATCGTGCCAGAACCCGATCACTGGAAGGCCTTTTGCGATGAATGCGGTTTGATTGGAGCGGAGGCGCTGAGCAACGCGACCGTAAAAGGGTACATTCTCGAGCGTGTGTCGGAAGCTATCCGGGACTTTCCGGGTTATGCTCAAGTACGTCGCTTGGCCATTTGCCCTGAGTCCTGGTCGGTGGACAATGACCTTCTGACGCCGACACTCAAATTACGTCGCAGTCAGATTCATGAACGTTACAAGACCGTTATCGAGGCGCTATATGAAGGACACTGAAATGCAGGAGGAATATGAGCTGCTGCCTACTGACCGCCAGCCGGCGATCCGGGTGTTGGCCATGCCTGCAGATACCAATGCGCGTGGCGATATCTTCGGTGGCTGGATTATGTCTCAGGTGGACATCGCCGGCAGCGTCGCGGCCCATAAGGCCGTGGACGGGCGCGTTGTGACCGTCGCTGTCAATTCTTTCCAGTTTCGCAAGCCGGTATTTGTTGGCGATCTGATCAGCTGTTATGCGGAAATCACACGCATCGGTCGAACCTCCATTACTGCAGTCGTCGAGGTCTTCGCCGAACGAGAGCGGCTTGAGGGCCGCTGTATCAAAGTCACCGAGGCGACTCTGACCTACGTGGCCGTTGATGATCAGGGGCGACCGCGGCCCATCGACCCCGACTCGAATCCGTAGCGGTTCATCGGCCATTCCTTCGCTACTCGCCATGGAGAGCTTTATGGCGCCGTAGAGTCATTGAGGGA
>CAZASZ010000039.1:0-19015 GCA_964487925.1 uncultured Gammaproteobacteria bacterium | reverse complement strand
GGCCTGTCACGCCGGGGGTCGCGGGTTCGAGTCCCGTCCACTCCGCCATGATTGATGAATCAAGGGTGCATCGTCGGAAGGCGATGTACCTTTTTTTCTGTTGTAGGGGTTGTAGGGATTGATGTCGTAAATCGATCGGAGACGTTTTTCCCTTAATCCACACCAAATCGTTTGTTTCGGAATTTGTCATGCTGCAAATCATTCGTGATAGAGCTCAGGGCGTCATAGCCTGGGTTATCATTATTCTCATTGTGATTCCTTTCGCATTGTGGGGTGTCAACGAATACATCCAGGACGATACTGTGCTGTTGGCCGCCAAGGTCGACGATGTTGAGGTCCCGCTGCAGGACTTTGAGCGTAGTTATCAAGGCGAACGCAACCTCCGCAAACGCATCTTGGGCAAGAATTTCGACCCTACTCAATTAGACGATGCAGCCATCAAAAAAACCGCGATCGACCGTTTGGTTAACTCAACAGTGCTGGCTAAATCCGCTATGGACTCTGGTTTTGTGATCAGCAATGCGCAGCTGTCCGCGGATATCCGTAATATGCGTGAGTTTCAGGTTGACGACCATTTCGATCAGGCCCGATATGCCAGCCTACTCAGTAGTCTGGGCATGGCTCAAGGTAGTTTCGAACAGGAGCTGCGCCGACAGTTTCTGACCGAGCAACTCATGAGCGGACTCAGTGATGGTGAGTTTATTCTGCCGAAGGAGGCTGAGTCATATCATAAGCTCAACCGGCAACGGCGCAGTTTCGACTATCTCATCATCCCGTCCAAACGGTTTGAAAAGGGTGTTGAGATCAGCGATGCCGACATCCAGGCGGCCTATGAACGTGACCGCGATCAATACAAGACCCCGGAGCAGTTGACGGTTTCGTACATCGAGTTGAGTCGGCAAAAACTTGCCCGCAAGGTCTCGGCACCGTCTGAGGATGAATTGAAACGGCTGTATGATGAACGCCAGGCGGAGTTCGGGCAGCCTGAGCAGCGCCGCGCTCATCACATTTTGATCGATTTTGCCAAGGATTCCGATCAGGCTGCAGTCGATAAGGCTCGTAAGAAAGCCGAAGAACTGCGCCAGAAGATTCTCGGCGGCGCGTCATTCGAAAAGGTTGCGAAAAAGGAATCTGCTGATGCCGGTTCCGCTCGCAATGGCGGAGACTTGGGCTTCTTTGATCGGGGTATGATGACTAAGCCTTTCGAGGATGCAGTATTCTCTATGGCGCCCGGTGACCTGAGCGAGCCGGTTCGCAGTGAGTTTGGTTTTCATGTGATTCGACTCGATGAGATCAAGAAAGCCGCCGTTAAACCTTTTGCTGAGGTGCGCAGCCGCTTGGTTCGAGAGTACCGCGCTGGGAAGGCTGAGGATATCTTCTTTGAAGATGCTGATCGACTGACCGATCTGGTCTATGAGCATCCGGATACGCTGGATGTCGCGGCACAGGAGTTGGACCTGACAGTCGAGACCAGCGCAGCCTTTTCGCGTGACAGTGGTACAGGTCTGGCTGAGGATGCTCGTGTCCGGTCAGTGGCGTTTTCCCCCGATGTACTGACCGAGGGGAATAACAGCGAGGCGCTCCAGCTTGACGGAGGCAATCGTCTCGTGGTCTTGCGCGTCAAGCATCACGAGGCTTCTCGATCTCAGGATCTCGTGGCCGTGAGTGACGAGATACGCAATGCATTGACTCGAAAGGCAGCCTCGGAGCGTGCCCGGGAAAAGGGCGAAGAAACACTAAAGGCGCTCCAGAGTGGCCAAACCCTAAAATCTACAGCAAAGGCCATGGCGCTAACTTGGCAGTCTTCGGGGCTGGTTCAACGGACAGGGGCAGGGATCCCAGACGCGATCCGTGAGCAGGCCTTTGTCATGCAGAGGCCTGACACTAAGGACGCTATTGTTGTGCGCGGCGTCGCGATGGATGACGGCAGCTACGCGCTCGTTCGACTGGATAGCGTTGATGACAAGGGCGGTGCAGATAAAAAGCCAGGGCAGACTGACGCTGATGTCGTTGCGGAGGCATTCAGGCATCGGCAGGCTGATCGGGATGAGCTGCGTTCCTCATGGGTCAGAAGGGAAAGCGCCGCTTTTCTCGATAGCGTGAAAGAACGAGCGAATATCGTTGTCTACGAAGACAACCTCTAAAACTACTGCCTAGTTAGTGTATCCAAAAACCCATCTGGGCCGCCGGGTACCGGCCAGCCGGATAGGGTTTTGGCGTCTGATCAGGTCGGGGCAAGGGTAGCGGACCGATGGTTCATCGGTCCGCTACCCTATGAGATTCCGATAGTTACTTCGACATCGTGATCATATGGTTGATCGCGGCAGCTAGATCGTCATCGCTACAGGCTCTGCAGCCGCCGCGGGCCATCATTTTTCCTTTACCGGCGCGGACAGATGCAAATAAGGCATCTGTGCCTTTTTCGATCAGAGGAGCCCAAGCGGCCTTGTTGCCGACTTTAGGCGCACCCATCATGCCACTGCTGTGACACATCTTGCATGACTTGTTATAAATGGCCGTGCCGTCGCTGGCTATACTGAGTCCCGCAGCCGAGACAAGGGTCAGGGCCAAACCCGCGTTGATGATTCGTTTGAGCATAATGCTTACCTCAGGTTATGAGTGAAACTCTTGGTTGAGACCGTACGCGTATCGATCGAAGTAAACAGAGAACATGTCGTGGCATCAATACGCCCTATCGGTGTTATCAAGGCATGTCGTCATCGGCTTGCCAATTGCTCGAGTTCCCGGTAGATCAGGTCGGGATCCCCTAAGTTGAGTTCCATCAGCCTTTTCAGGTGACTGATGCCGTCGATATCAATGAGCCGACAAGAAATACCTAGATGACAGTCGGTAATATGGACGACCTTTGCATCGGGGATAGAGATAGTGAATTCGTCGTCTCCAAGTCTAACTTCGACGTAATACGCATTATCGAAATTGAAAGAGGCGCCTCCAGGTTTTTCAATCAGTAGTCCTTTCAGCGAAATGTCGATAAGGTCACTTTGCCAGTTTCGGCCATTGGCGGAGTCCGTGATTGTGACGTTAGCCTTAAATGGCAAACGGTGAAAGCGTCTTTGGTCCGTGTCATCTATATTCATTCGGGGCCTCGTTTGGTGATTGGGTTCGTCAATCAGTCCTTGAATGTCCGAGCCAAGCTCGATTTTCCCACTTGTCGGCGATACCCTGCCTTTCGCCCTATTCTAGTCCTGGTGCCCGTGTGGATCAAAGAGGCGATGCAGAATCTTTTCATAGATGCATGACAAGGTATCAAGGTCACGGGCCAGCACATATTCGTCGACTTGGTGAATTGTCGCGTTGACAGGGCCTAGTTCGATGACCTGAGCCCCGGTTGGCGCGATGAAACGTCCATCCGAGGTCCCTCCAGCTGTGGACAGGCGGGTCGCAATCCCGGATACCGCTGCGATAGCTGCCCTGCTGGCTTCGACCAGATTGCCGACCGGGGTCAGGAACGGTGCGCCGGAATGGCGCCAGTCTATTTGGAAATGGAGTCCGTGCTGTGTGCAGGCCTGTTCAACGGACGCTTTCAGGCCTTCGGCGGTCTGCTCTGTCGAATAGCGAAAGTTGAAGCATACCTCTAGCTGTCCAGGGATTACGTTGTCTGCGCCGGTGCCTGCACCGATACTGGAAATCTGGAAACTCGTGGGAGGGAAGTACTCGTTTCCCGCATCCCATTGTTTGGCACAGAGCTCGCTCAGGACCGGTGCGCATTCATGAATCGGATTACGGGCCAGCTGTGGGTAGGCAATATGTCCTTGTATCCCTTGCACGGTCAGGGTGCCGCCTAAGGATCCTCTGCGCCCATTTTTGATGGTGTCGCCCAACTGCTGCTCGCTACTGGGTTCGCCAACTAGACACCAGTCGATTGTGCGTCTGCTTTGCGTCAGCCATTCGATGACACGGCGAGTCCCGTCTATGGCGGGTCCTTCTTCATCACTCGTGATAAGGAAGGCGATCCGCCCAGGTAGGGCTGATTTGCCGGAAAGCAGGCGTTCGCAGGCCGTGACCATGGCGGCCAAGCTGCCTTTCATGTCTGCCGCTCCCCGACCGTAGAGTTGTCCATCGACTATTTCGGCGGCAAAGGGCGGATGCGCCCATTTTGCTTCTGGTCCTGTCGGGACAACGTCGGTGTGTCCTGCGAACGCAAACAACGGGCCGTCTTGTCCATATTCGGCCCAGAGGTTGTGTACGTCGCCAAATGGCAGGCGTTCGATCCGAAAACCTAGAGCGGACAGTCGCTCGCTGAGAAGCTCTTGGCAATCCGCATCGTCAGGTGTGACAGAGGGGCGCTGGATGAGCTCGCGTGCCAGTGCAATCGTCGGAGTCATGCGCCTATTGGCTCGCGGGCTAGATCATTGGCCTGGATATCACTCAGGCCGACGACGATTGTCCCGGCATGCCGTAGCAGCGGACGTTTGATCAGAGTGGGATGGGCCGGAAGCAGTTCCCGCCAGTCGCCATCACTCAACCGCTCCTGTGCCGCCTTGTCGAGCGAGCGCCAAGTTGTACTGCGGCGATTGATCAGAGTGGACAGCGGGAGATGTGTCAGCCAGTCCTCGATCATGCCTGCATCCAGGCCATCCGTGCGAAGGTCATGGAAGCGATATTCAACGCCTCGTTGATCCAGCCATTGAATCGCTTTTCGGCAGGTGTCGCATTGCCGAATGCCGTACAGGGTCGTCATTAGATATCCCTGAGTAGCTCGTTAATACCGACCTTACCACGGGTCTTTTCGTCGACTTGTTTGATGATGACCGCGCAGTAGAGGCTGTGGGTCCCGTCTTTTGAAGGCAGGTTTCCGGGGACGACGACAGCGCCGGGCGGGACCTGCCCGTAGGTGATCGTGCCTGCGGTTCGGTCATAGATCTTGGTGCTCTGACCGATGTAGACGCCCATGGAAATAACCGCGCCTTCGCCGACGATCACTCCCTCAACGATCTCGGAGCGGGCGCCGATGAAGCAGTTGTCCTCAATGATCGTCGGGTTCGCCTGCAGAGGTTCGAGCACGCCGCCGATCCCAACGCCGCCGGATAGGTGGACGTTCTTGCCAATCTGCGCGCAGGAGCCGACAGTGGCCCAGGTGTCCACCATGGTCCCACTGTCGATATAAGCGCCAATGTTGACATAGGAGGGCATCAATACGACGCCGGGTGCGATATAGGATCCGCGGCGGGCTGTTGCGGGCGGAACGACACGGACGCCTGCCTCGCGAAAGGATCGCGAGTTGTGATCGCTGTATTTGGAAGGGACTTTGTCGAAATAGTTCGTGAAACCACCCTTCATGAAATTGTTATCTTCAATCCTAAAGGAGAGCAGGACCGCTTTTTTGAGCCACTGATTGACAACCCATTCGCCGTCCTGACGTTCCGCTACGCGCAGATCGCCATCATCCAGCCGATCCATGACCTCGCTGACAGCCTCCTTGACATGGGTGTCGACAGTCCTGGGCGTGATCGTGCTGCGCTCTTCGAAGGCCTCTTCGATGATGGTTTGTAGTGCGTTCATGGCATGTTCCTCATTTGACTGCCGGAGTGCGTTTCCCGGTATTTTCGTGATTGCGATTGAGAGATTATAGCCCCTCGGCATGGTCCCGGATACGTTGCAACGCCGTGATACATTCCGCAAGCGGCGCGACCAGGGCGATACGGACACGATGCGCACCGGGGTTGATGTCGTGGGCGTCGCGGGAAAGGTAACTCCCGGGCAGGACGGTCACATTCTGTTTCGCGAACAGTCCTTTAGCGAATTCGGCATCGTCGATTGGTGTTCGCGGCCATAGATAGAAGCTGGCCGGAGGGATCTCGAATTCCATTACGCCCGATAGGATCTCGGTGGCGACGGAAAACTTCTCGCGGTAGCGGTCGCGGTTTTTACGGACGTGGGCCTCGTCTTCCCACGCTTTGATACTTGCCAACTGATGGTAGGGTGACATCGAACAGCCGTGGTAGGTGCGATAGCGCAGGAATTGAGCAATCAGTCCGGCGTCACCGGCCACGAAACCTGAACGCATACCCGGCAGGTTGGAACGCTTCGACAGGCTGTGGAAGACCATGCAGCGACGGAATGCTGTGTTACCCATTTGCCAGGCCGCCTCGAGAAGGCCGCAGGGTGGCGCGTCCTCGTCCTGATAGATTTCCGAATAACACTCGTCGGAGGCGATGACGAAGTCATGGCGCTCTGCGAGGTCGACTAATTGCTGCAATTCCGGAATTCCGATGACCTTACCAGTGGGGTTGGATGGCGAGCAGATATAAACGAGCTGTGTGCGTTGCCAGACACGTTCGGGCACTGTTCCGAAATCAGGCAACCAGCCGGTCTCGGCGGTCGTATTCAGGTACCAGGGTTCGGCCCCAGCCAACAGGCAGGCGCCCTCGTAGATCTGATAAAAGGGGTTCGGCATCACGACGACGGGATCGTGGTGGCGGTCGATTACGCATTGGGCGAAAGCGAACAAGGCCTCCCGCGTGCCGTTGACTGGCAGGACGTGGCAATCATGGCTGATAGCGTCCTCCGGCAGCGCGAAGCGCTGACGAAGCCAATGCGCGATTCCGTCACGCAAGGCGTCTGACCCGCGGGTGGTGGGGTAGCGTTCGAGGCCGTCGAGGCGCCCTTGGAGCGCGATGCTGACAAATTCCGGGTGCGGGTGTTTTGGCTCGCCGATCGCGAGTGTAATGGCGTCGGGCCGCTGGGGCTCGATGCCGGCCTTGAGGGCTGCAAGGCGCTCGAATGGGTAGGGTTGCAAGCGGTTAAGGTCGGTATTCATTCCGATGATCGAGTCTTATTTAGTGGGACAATGAAGCTGAACAGTGCGCCGACGATCGCGCCATAGAGGTGCGCGTCGACAATGACCGGGCCGCCAGCGAATTCGGCCGAACCGGGAACGCTGCCGTAGAATTGTTCCCATCCGAGCTTGATGGTCAGCAGGGTTAACATGAGCCATTCCCCTCTGACGCCAGTCCTTAGACGGCAGATGATACCGCAACTGAACACGCCGTGCAGGACACCCGACAGACCCACGTACCAAATCAGGTTTGGATTGAACATCATTAAGCCCAGCGAGATGCCCAGACCGCTTAGTAGGATCATGCCCCACCACAAACGGTTGCTCATGCAGTCCCCGTAGAGCATCCAAAGCAGCCAGAGACCGATCAGATTCATCAGTAGGTGAGGCCAGCCGAGATGAGTCAGGTGGCCCGTCAGCAGGCGCCAGGCATCACCTTCGAGAATGGCCGGCCGGTCGTAGCGCAACCATTGTGTGACCTCATGACCTAAGGCGAGCGCCAGGACGCAAACGATGCTGATGATCAGGGGCAGGATCAGTCGGTTCCGATCCATTGTGGGCAGCGGCATCGCGGTCAAAAAACGCTGAGGCGCTCGTGAATCAGTTTGCTCAAGGCATTCATCTGGGCCTCGTCCTGAAGCGGCTGGCCGTCCTGGTCGGTGATCTGAAAGATGTCGTCGACCCGCTCGCCAAAGGTCGATATTCGCGCGCTATGGACTCGGGCACCGAAGTCCATGAAGGCCAGTCCGACTTGGGCTAGAAGTCCGGGGTGGTCTGCCGTACTGAGATCGACCACCGTGAAGCGATGCTGGAGGTCATCACTAAACAGGATCTCTGTGGGTATAGTGAAATGACGGTGGCGGCGTGAGCGACGTCTGGACGTGTTGACGGCAGGGACCTTGCCATCGGTTAGGACGCTTGTCAGCATATCGGTAATACGCGTGATATCTTCAGGATCCAGTATGGGTTCATTTTCTTCGTTCAATACCACGAAGGTGTTAAGTGCGTAGCCGTCGCTGGTTGTGCTAATCCGCGCGTCTACGATATTCAACCTCAGGCGATCCAGCGTGACGGCCGTGGTGGCAAATAGGTAGCGAGTGTCTCTACTGTAGACCAGGACCTGACTGAGGCCTCGGGTGGGGTCGTAGTGCACTTCGACATGTGGGACAGCGTCGCCGATCTGGAGCAGGGTTCTGGTATGCCATTCGATCTCTACGCTGGTGTGGCGAACGAAATACCCCTCGTCCAAACGTCGCCATATTCGCTCAATCTCTTCCGCTGGGATGTCGCTAAGTCGGGTTCGGGCCAGCGATTGCTGTTCACGGAGCTGATCCACACGGTCCCATGGGGTCTCGAGTCCGCGTCTCAGATAGCGCCGAGTAGCCATATATAGCCCGTTTAGGAGTGTGGCCTTCCAGTTGCTCCAGATCTCGGGATTAGTGCCGCGAATATCGGCTACCGTGAGCAGGAAGAGGTGATTCAGGTGTTGCTCGTCTCCCATCTGTCGGGCGAACTCGCCGATGACATCGGCGTTGCCGATATCCGCCTTCTGGGCGGTTTGGGACATGACTAGGTGTTGGCGTATGAGCCATGCCACTAGGGCTGAGTCATACCTGCTGAGACCATGTTGGACACAGAAGTCGACGGCATCTATAGCACCGAGTTCGGAATGATTGCCACCGCGACCCTTGGCGATGTCGTGAAAAAAAGCCGCAATATAGAGGATTTCGAGTTTAGGTATCTCGGCGATAACCTCGTGGCAGAGCGGGGCCTCGTTGGTGTATTCGGCGAGCGTGAATTTTCGCACATTGCTGACGACGTTGAGCGTGTGCTCATCAACGGTGTAGGCATGGAAGAGGTCATACTGCATGCGTCCGACGATCTGTTTGAACGGCAGGCAATAGGCAGCCAGGACTCCATAGCGGTTCATTCGGCGCAGTTCGTGTGTAATTCCGCTGGGCTGGCGTAGGATATCGAGAAAGAGGCTGCGGCAGCCCAGGTCATCTCGAAAATTATCGTCTATCAGGTAGGTGTGATGGCGAATCAATCGGATGGTTTCCGCGCGAACGCCCTTGAGCTCCGGGTGTTGCTGAAGGATCAGAAAAATCTCCAGCAGGGCGAAGGGGTAGCGCTTGAAGACGTTGGCGTGCTTGACCTCGATAAATCCGTTATAGGACTGGAAGCGGCGATTGATAGGCGTAATCTTGACGGGCTCGGTATGACTGAGCGTGACCTCGTCAAAGATTTGCAGCAACATTTCGTTGAGCCTGCTCAGGGTTGTGATCACACGGTAGTAGGCCTGCATGAACTTCTCTACCGCGATCGAGGTCTTGTCGTCTCTGTAGCCGAATTGGATCGCGAGTTCGCGTTGTAGGTCGAAGAGCAGGCGATTTTCGTTCCGTCCGGTCTGCACGTGCAGGGCGTAGCGGACCTGCCAAAGGTGGTCTTGGCAACGCGTCAGGTCGTAGTGCTCGTTTTCGGTCAGAAAACCATGCTGTACGAGTTCGGCGGTTGTATTGGCTCCGAAATAGCGCTTTGCAACCCAGCTGATCATCTGTAGATCGCGCAGTCCTCCCGGGCCTTCTTTGATATTAGGTTCGAGGTTGTATGCGGTGTCCCGGAATTTTCGATGGCGGGTGGCCTGTTCCTCGCGTTTGGCAGCGAAGAAGGCATTTGCCGACCAGATATGGTCGGTTGTGATTGACTCGCAGAGACGGCTATAGAGCGCGGGGTCGCCACTCAATAGTCTGGACTCGATCAAGTTGGTCATGATCGTGACGTCCCCGGTGGCCTCCTCGACGCATTCCTCAACGCTACGCACGCTGTGCCCGATATCTAGGCCGCAGTCCCAGAGGGCGGCCACAAGTGATTCGATTCGCGATTGGTAGTGCTTGAACTTCGATGATTTGATCAGGATCAAGAGGTCGACATCGGATCTGGGGTGGAGTTCGGCGCGGCCATATCCTCCGACAGCGACGAGGGCGACTCCGTCTTCGCCGCTCGGGAGATAACGCTTCCAGATCTCCAGGATGATGCGGTCTATAAAGTCGCTCTGACGATGGATTAACACCGAGGCGCGGGTACCGTGAGCAAATTGTTCCGCCAGGACGTCGCGGCCTTGTTTCACCAAGGTGCGCATATCGCCGCAACCCGTCTCGCCGCTAGGTAGCTCGATTGAAAGTACCTTTAAGAGGTCTGTCGTATCGAGGTGATGATCGGTGGGCAGTCGATCGAGTGCGCGACGACGGTATTCTGGCGATGGGGTTCGCTTATTCATGACTTTAGCCGGGGTTGCCCGGTCACATGGAGTCGCCGTCGCGCAGCGTCAGGACCTCGAAACCGTCGTCCGTGACCAGGATCGTGTGTTCCCACTGGGCTGACAGGCTACGGTCTTTTGTGACCACCGTCCAACCATCGGATAACTGGCGGACATTACGCTTCCCTACGTTGATCATGGGTTCGATCGTGAAGATCATACCGGGTTCGAGGACCAGTCCGGTCCCAGGATATCCATAGTGCAGGACCTGAGGTTCTTCGTGAAAGACCCTGCCGATGCCATGGCCACAATATTCCCGAACGACTGACATGCCCTGGCCTTCGGCGTGCTGCTGTATGGCGTGACCGATGTCGCCAAGCTGAATGCCGGGGCGGACCATCTCGATCCCGATACACATGCACTCCCGACTGATCTGACAGACGCGCTTGGCGATCACGGAGGTAGAGCCGACTAGGAACATCATGCTGGTATCGCCGTGGTAACCATCCTTAATAACGGTGATATCGACATTGACGATGTCACCGTTCTTCAGGCGCTTGTCTCCGGGGATGCCGTGACAGACCTGATGGTTTACTGAGGTACAGATCGACTTGGGAAAGCCGTGATAGTTGAGTGGCGCGGGGATCGCTTTCTGCTCGTTGACGATGTAGTCATGACAGATACGGTCCAGCTCTTCGGTCGTGACGCCGGCCTGGACTTGGGGGACTATCATGGTAAGGACCTCGCCACCTAGGCGGCCGGCTACGCGCATCTTTTCGATTTCTTCAGGGGTCTTGATCGTAACTGTCATTCGCTATCCGTTTATGTGTGCTCAGAAATAACCGTGCCCTTGGTGCCGTTTCACCATAGGCATAAAAACAGCAAGGCCCGCACCCCTTGTGCTACTCCCCCGAACGCGCCAGGCTTTGTTGAAGACGCCTCGCTAGGGGGATGGGCTATCCCGAATGATATTTCGGGTCGGTCCAGCAGCGCGGCATGGCCTCGTTCGACAGGAAGCATAAGTCGGACTTGTCAAAAGGCTCGGTCTCCTGCATCTCCTCTCCAGCGTGACGGCGTCCCTGGACTTTGGCTGAAAAGGGATCGAACATCTCCTTCGGGTCCAGGATTTCGACCTTGTCTCCACTGCTGATCTGTTTCAGGTACATGACGTATCCTCCTGGTCGTGAGTCAATGTTACCGGTTCTCCGTGATTCCGCTAAAGCTGGACCCCGGGGCCGATGTGCCGTTTACACAGGGCTTTCCGGTACATCGGGGGAAGTCCTGATGCCGTCCACAGGTACGCCATCAATGACCCTGTCCGAGCGGAGATCCTTGTCTCGGAGTGTAACTCGATTAAATCTGTCAGTCACTGTCCGAACTTGTCTTCTTGTCGCAAAAGGCGCTAGATTTGGCCCGGGGTTGCCGTCGCGTTAATGTCTGTATCGCGAAGCACGGGGAGATTGGCCGGAATGGGAAGGTTTTATTGAAGCAGAAGAGACTTGAGTGGTGGCGTTTTGTCACGCCGCGATATTGGCTCATATGGGGGGCCCTGGCACTCCTGCGCCTGATCGTTCTGCTACCATATACATGGCAATGTGCGCTGGGTCGTGTGACCGGTCGCCTGATGGGTCGCCTGGCCCGCCGCCGTCGCAAAATTGCCTTGGTCAACCTGACCATATGTTTTCCGGATCTGGACGATACGGCTCGGCAGGAACTGCTACGTAAACACTTCGAGTCCATCGGCATCAGTTTGATCGATATGGCTATTTGTTGGTGGGGAAACGACCGTCGTTTGAAATCGATTTGCCAAGTCGAGGGCCTCGATTATTTAAACGCCGCGCAGGCGCAAGGCCACGGCGTATTGCTGTTTGTAGGGCATTTCACTTCGCTCGAACTCGTGGCCAGATTGTTGTCACTGCATATTCCCGATATACGTTTTATCTTTCGCCGGCATAACAACCCGCTGGTTGACGCTATTCAGTACGCGGCCCATTTGCGTCATGTCGAAGAGGTGATCCCGAATTCGGATACCCGGGGGATGATCAAGGCGCTCCGCTCGAGACGCACACTTTATTATCTTCCAGATCAGGATTATCACGGCAAGTTGAGCACCTTCGTATCGTTTTTTGGTCATGACGCATCGACGACAACGGCAACCACCCAGCTTGCGCGACGCACGGGTGCGGCTGTAGTGCCTATGATGCCGATGCGGTTGCCAGGTAACGCGGGTTACCTGCTGAATTTCTATCCTCCGTTGGATCCATTTCCCGGTGAGGATGAAGTCGCCGATACTCAGCTCATGATGTCCGTCCTTGAGGACCAGATTCGTCTCGGCCCTGAGCAGTACCTCTGGGTCCACCGTCGTTTCAAGTCCCGCCCGACCGGCGAGGCATCGCCCTATCTTTGAAAAGCTCTTGTGAGCTGTTTTCTAGCAGGGGCCTCGGTCGTCTTTTTTCAGATCGACGGGCAGTCCCGACCGGTCTTGATGATATTCATGGACCTTGGCGTATTTTAGGAAGACGTAGAAGGCGGCGATGACCGAAGTTATGAATCCGGCCCAGCCGTTGTAGAAGTTGCGCTTAAATATATAGGTCTTGATGAAGTAGAGTGGCGGGTAGAAAATCATCGTCAACCCGACCCGACGTACCCCTTTGTCGACCTTATCCTGCACGAGCCCGGTTGAGTAGCCATTGATCTTCTCGACCTTGGTGCGGATGTCGATTTCGCCAAAGTGGTAGAAGGGGTGTTTCAAGCGGCCAATCTTACCGTCGACCTTGGGCGCGGCGTGAATGGGCATCGTGCTTACATGCCCGGCTGATTTGCGGAACAGTCTCAGAAAGTGGTTGAGTCTGGTCTTCGGGCTGCACATGCGCCAAAAGACCTGTTCGAGCCTGGGGATATCATAGCCATCGGCGGAGGGCGTCGTCTTTAGTAGCGCCTGAATCTCCTCCTGAAGTTCTGGCGAGAGGGCCTCGTCTGCGTCGAGCAACAGGACCCATTCATGCGTGGTTTTGTCGAGCGCGAGCTGCTTTTGTCGGCCGTAGCCCAGGAATTCGTGGAAAAAGAGCTGGCAACCGTATGCGCGCGCTATATCGGGCGTCGGGTCAGTACTGTTGGAGTCCAGCACGACGATCTCGTCCGCCCAGCGCACGCTGTCCAGACAGATGGGGAGTGTCTTGGCGTTATTGAAGGTGGTGACGAAGACGGAGAGTTTTTCCATGATCCGCGTTGCGTTATAAGGGGCGATGCGCGGCATGGGCCTAGTGCCGCGCCGGGTGATGCGAGGGACTATCACATGTGACCGATCTGGAGTCAAGCGCGGATAGCGGCTATAATAACAACTTTAATCAAGGGCTTATTGGGGCGCAAAGATACGTGTTCGTTGTCGCTAATACACCTACCCCTAGTCATTCCTCAATGGCATCTATATGGGGTTGAGCGTCACTCAAGTCATGCTGTCAAAGGGCTTCGGTGGCGCCGAGCGTCTGTTTGTCGACCTTTGTCTCGCCCTAGCCGAGCGGGGCGTACCGACTCAGGCTGTTTGTCATCAGGAATTTGTGCGAGCGCAGGACCTTTCCGGGCACGATCGAATTGAGCTGACAGCCGTTCCGGTACGAGGAAACTGGGACTTTCTGGCCGAGCGACGAATCCGTCGGGCCATTGCGCGCTTCAGCCCGTCGGTTATCCACTCGCATTTGGCGCGAGGAGCTCTATACTCGGGGCGTTGTAGCCGGCGTTTAGGTATTCCCTTGGTGGCAAATCTGCATAATTACATCGACCTCAAATATTACCGTGACGTCGATTATTTCCTTCCCGGGACCGAAGATCAGCGGGATTATCTGTTGTGCCATGGTATCGAGGACCGTTCCATAGCAGTGATCCCGCACTTTACGCGGGTTCAGCCTATAGCGGGTTCAGCCGATGGTATTCTTGATCCTGGGTTTGTCGCCTTTGGTCGCATGGTTAAAAAGAAGGGTTTCGACGTCCTGTTGCGGGCCTTTGCGCGTGTTTACGCCCAGGCCGGCCAGGCTCGCCTGACGCTGGGCGGTGACGGGCCCGAAATGAAGGCGTTGCAGGGACTGGCGCGGGATCTTGGTGTGGCTGATGCGGTCTGCTTTGCTGGTTGGGTAGACGATGTTCCCGCGTTTCTGGCCCGTGCCGGGACCTTTGTTTTGCCCTCTCTAGACGAGCCATTTGGCATAGTTACCCTGGAGGCGATGGCCTGCATGAAAGCGATTATTGCGACCACAACCCCTGGTCCCGTGGAGGTTCTGGATGACTCCATGGCGCGCCTGGTTCCGATAAATGATGCCGAGGTCTTGGCAGAAGCCATGTTGGCGTTGCATCGGGATGAGGGGCTGCGTCGGAGCCTGGCTGAACGCGCCCACGAGCATTTCCTGGATACCTATAGTGAGTCCAGGGTCCTCCCCGCCTTTCTCGATATCTACCGCAGTAACCTGGACAGGAAGTCAAGCGGCCAAATGGCTGCCCGGACGTGACGCACTCCGGGATTGCAATCATCCTGCCTCACCGCGAGCGTTACCAGCAATCGGGTGGCGGCGCCGTAGCCTTTTGTGTTCGGGATATAGCGGCCTATAGTCGATATCTGCCCCAGCTCCATGTCTTTGGTGATCCGGTCGAGACGCCGTTCGATGCCCCGCCATTTGAGGGCGTACCGCTGGCGCCGCCAAGCTTTCGACGGCGGACCCTACGCTACCTGCTGGCGATACGTAAACGCATGAAGGTATTTCGCCCTTCGCTCGTGGAGGTCCACAATAGACCGTTGATCGCGCTCGATCAATTGCGGCATTCCACGGGCTATCCCGTGTTGCTCTATTTGCACAACGATCCCTTGAATATGCGTGGTTTCGCCGATGTTCGCGCTCGTAAGGAATTTCTCGATCGTGGCGGCTACGTTGTGGGCGTCAGCGACTATATTTGCCGGCGCATGCTCGAGGGGCTAGAAGAGCATCCGCATCGCAACCGGGTCGTCGTGGTCCTCAATGGAGTCGATACCGCGCAGCCGATATTCGCTGAGGGCATCGAGAAGCGAAAGGAGATCCTCTATGTCGGGCGCCTGATCCCTGAGAAGGGCGGGCTGTTTTATGCGCAGGCCATGCACCAAGTGTTGGATGCGGCTCCGGACTGGCGGGCTGTCATGATCGGTGCGCTCAAATTCGACGAGCCGGGGCGGATGAAGCCCTACGATAGCGAAGTGCTCTCGACTATGAAGGCATTGGGAGAACGCGCCGAGATTGCGGGCTATATGACCCGAGAGCAGGTGCTGGAGCGTATGAAAGCTGCGGAATTGGTCGTCATTCCGTCGCTTTGGGAAGATCCCTGTCCGTTGGTCGCCATTGAGGCCATGGCGTCTGGCTGCGCGGTTGTGACCACCCGGCGAGGCGGGCTTCCCTCCCTGGTCCAGGATACAGGCGTACTAATCGATGACGTTACTCCGGAGGCGCTAACTCGCGAGATCCTTGGCCTGATCGACGACGATGCTCGTCGTCATGAACTGCAGGCGTTAGCGCGTGAGCGTGCGCATAAGGCGCTAGATGTGCGTATTACGTCGGGTCGATTGGATGATCTGAGGATGTCCATGTTGAGTTGGCCCATAGATCATGGACGCCCCGTTTTTGGTGATAGCGCTTCGCTACTACCATGAGTGGCTTCAGGCCCGCGATTGAGCGAGTTTGGAAACGCCAAGCGCCCAACCCAGCACCAACCAGAACAATACCTCGTTCCAGTTGGTGAAAAAACTCCCTGTAGTGGCCACCGGCCAGAGCATTAGGGTAACTGCGATCCAAGGTCCTGACAGGGCCGTCCGGTCGCGTTCTGTTCGCCAGCCTTGCCAGGCGTAGTGACCCCACAGCAGGACCATGAAGACGAATCCGGCCAGCCCCGGCAGCCCCGCTTCCGTCAGCCATTCGATATAAATATTGTGCGAATGGGTTCCGCAGCGTTCCTTGTAGGTGTCTGCGATCGCCATCTCTGGATCGTCGCAGGCTAATTTGAAATTCCTAAGGCCAAGACCTGTCCACGGTCGTTGGGCGGCCATATGCAGGCTGTTGCGCCAGAGCTCGCTGTAAGGCGAGTCCTTGAAGTGGGCCAGGGTCTCCAACGTGGAGTCGATCTGGCGACCGACGAGTTCATGCTTGAAGACGGCAATACCGGCGGTTAGGAGGATGCCGCCCGCCAATAATGTGATCAGGACCTTTCGGAAGGTGCCCTGCAGGACGAGTCCGCCGAGACCGAGTCCGAGAACGATCATGATAAATGCCATCCGTTCTCCGCTTACGAAGATCGTAACCGCCAACACGATCCCTAGCAGAATAGCGAACATGAGTGGTATGGAGCTTGTTTTGCGCGCGGCGGCAAGCTGGCGCATGGCCATCAGTCCCAGGATGGCGGGAAAGAAAAACTTTGCGAGAAAGATCCCTACTTTAGGCCGGCCGAACGGACCGTTCAGGCGGCCGGGGCCATATTGTGGGTGTCCGAGCAGGTCGGTCCCTGTCCAATATTGCCAGAGGGTATCGAAGGCGACCACACTGAGGGCGGTGGAGGTTGCCCAGATCAGGCGCCGTAGCCAGAGATCATCGAGCAACCAGTACTGAATGGCTATTGCGAACAGGATCAGTCGCGGCCAGGGAATGACCTTTTCATAGGCCTGGCCCTCATCATAGGCAAACAGGCTTAGGAATAGTAGTAGTAGCCATAACGCGAACGCCGCTTTGACCCAGGGAATATGGTGCCATGACCAGTCCCTTTGACTGTAGCTGTTCCATAGAAAGCCTATGGAAATTAGGGTCGCGGCGATATCGGCAGGTGCCGGTCCCAGGACGAGTAGGGCCGGTATCGAAACCATGAGCCAACGGCAAATGAGCTGAAGTCTGGACGTAGATGCTTCCCGTGCGGCAGCCGAATCGATCATGCGGTGAGTTCCCGGTAGAGGCGGATGGTCTTGTCAGTCATGGCCTGCAGTGTAAACGGTGGGGGCGACTCGATCGTGGGTGGTCGGGCCAGAAACGCCATGACACGATTTGTGAGTTCGTCGATATCTCCCAGAGGGACAAGACCTTGAGGAAAGGCCAGCCCCAGGGTCTCACCGACGCCGCCATGGTCGTAACCGATCACGGGGGTGCCGATGCTCAAGGCTTCAATGACCGTTCGCCCGAACGACTCGGGTTTCGAGGATAGTGACAGGACAAGGTCAGAGATCGCATAGATCTCGCGCATGTCGTCCTGCTGGCCGGCGAAGACGATATTCTCTAGGGCCAGCGTTTGTATCGATTTCTGCACCTCGTCGACATAACCCTGCTTACGGGGGTCATAACCGCCTACAACGAGGCCGACAGCGCTCGAGCCTGCGGCCTGCAGTTTAGCCATGAGCCGAATGAAATCGTCGTGGCCCTTGATGCGGCTGAGCCTACCCGGCAGTAGGATTATGGGTCGACCTTCCAGCATCGGGAAGCGCCGATACCAGCCGCGCAACCATTCATGGGTAGGTTGATATCCCGGCGGGAAGGCATTCGAGTCGATACCGCGATGGATCACTTGTATCAGGTTTGGATCGAGCTTTGGGTAGTGTTTAAGCAGATACGCCCTGACGGTTTTCGATACCGCGATGACGCGTTCGGCTCGAGTCATGATGGCGCTATAGCCCGATACGGAATAGAGGCCGTGGACGGTACTTACGAGATGCGGGCGGTGAGCACTGGGTAGCCCCTTCCAGGCCCATCTCGCAACCCAGGCAGGCAGCCGCGAACGCACGTGAAGGATATCCACACCTTCCGTCTTGAGTATGCGGCGAAGTGGATAGATACACCTCAGCGTGGTCAGCGACTTCTTACCGACGTGTAACACGTAGTGTCGGCTGCCCTGGCGTATGAGTGTCTTGACGAGCCGCCCCCCGGCGGAAACAACGATGGACTTGTGTCCCTGTTTGACCAGGGCCTGAGCCAGTTCGAGCGTGCCGCGTTCCACGCCGCCGCCCTCAAGCGCGGGAACGATTTGGCAGACGACCAACGGACGTCCGGATTTCAGGGGCATTGCCGGCGGTGACCAGGTTCGGAAGGGGTTTCAGGGGCGGCGTTAATACTCGCACTCACTGTTCGGTTGACTCCGAGCCATAGGTCTCTCGGTAGTCCTCGATCTTCTCCAGCACGTGTTTCATGGCGGGTTTTTCTTGGAGATAGGTGCATAGATGCTTAAGGCTAGCGATGCTGATCACGGGGACGCCGAGCGCATCCCGAATCTCATCGATGGCCGAACGAGGACCTTGCCCACGTTCCTGGCGGTCTAGGGCAATGGCGATGCCCGCGATTGTGGCGCCGGCCTGCTCAATGATTGCCGTGGATTCGCGTACGGAGGTCCCGGCCGAAATCACATCGTCGATGATCATGACCCGGCCTTCCAGTGGCGCGCCAACGATGGTGCCGCCCTCGCCATGATCCTTGGCCTCTTTCCGATTGAAGGCGAACGGGACATCGCGTTCATGATGATTATAGAGCGCGATGGCCGTGGCGACCGCCAGCGGGATGCCCTTGTAGGCGGGACCGAACAGCATGTCGAACGCTACATTGGCGTCCTCGATGGCGGCGGCGTAGTAACGGGTCAATTGCGCGATGCTGCTACCGCAGTCGAAATGGCCGGCATTGAAGAAGTAAGGACTGACCCGGCCTGACTTCAGTGTGAATTCACCGAAGCGCAAGGCGCCGCTGCTGATGACGAAATCGAAAAAGGCCCGTTGATAAGGTTGCATGGGGGTTACCTCTAGTCCTGTCATTGACCGGGAAATGGTCAGGCCAAGAGCTTACCCGATCACGCGATGATCGGCTATGGTTTGCGGCATGCTGTGGACCTCGAACCCGGCTTGGTCGATTTTCCGAGGGTTGGGGTTTAGAAAGCTCAGTTGAGCTAAAGGCTTGGGTTGGCATCGGCAGCGTGTGGCGGAGAGGGAG
>CAZASZ010000038.1:0-19093 GCA_964487925.1 uncultured Gammaproteobacteria bacterium | reverse complement strand
GCTGGCGTAGCTCAGTTGGTAGAGCAGCTGATTTGTAATCAGCAGGTCGCGGGTTCGACTCCTGTCGCCAGCTCCATCCTTTAACGAACTTCCCTAACCCGGAGGCCTGCGGCCTTTGGCCACCATCCATAGTAGGCACATGATACCGGGATGACGACTAAAGCCATTAAGCATTCGATCAAGCACCCGCAACCCTACCCGGTTAAACATGGGCGTCGAAACCCTTTGGGCGCGACCCCTGTTGGGGACGGGATCAACTTTGCCATCTTCAGCCGTCACGCCGAGGCGGTTGAGCTACTGCTGTTTGAGCGCGCCGACAGCCTGGAACCCTTCCAGGTCATCCTCCTCGATACCGAAATCAACCGGACCTTTTTCGTCTGGCATGTCTACGTCGAGGGCCTGAAACCGGGTGTCTGGTACAACTGGCGCATGGACGGACCCAACGATACCGAACATTCCGGACTCAGCTTTGATCCCGAAAAACAGCTGCTGGACCCGTGGGCCCGAGCCGTGCACGCCGGCCTTTGGGACCGTGCCAGGGCCTGTCAGCCGGGCGACAACGGCGATGCGGCCATGCGCGGGCTCGTCGTACCGGCGGATAACGAATACGACTGGGAGGATGATCAGCCACTGGTCATCGCTTCCGGGAATATGGTGATCTACGAGATGCACGTCGGGGGCTTCACCCGGCACCCCAAGTCCGGCGTCAAACATCCAGGCACTTTCGCCGGGATCATCGAAAAAATCCCCTACCTCCAGGACCTCGGCATCACACATGTAGAACTGCTGCCTGTGATGGCCTTTGACGAGCAGGACGTGCCCACAAAAACGGCCCGCCTGGGACTCAAGAATTACTGGGGATACAGTACGCACAGCTTCTACAGCCCACACCCCGGCTATTGCGTCTCGCCCGAGGAAGGAACCCATGTGCGCGAGTTCCGCGACCTGGTCAAGGCGCTGCACAAGGCGGGCATCGGCATCATCCTTGACGTCGTCTTCAACCACACCTCCGAGGGTGGCGAGGGCGGCCCCTATATCAGTTTCAGGGGTATGGGTCGGAATATCTTTTACCACCTGTCCCCGGTAGACAAGCGAATCTTCCATGACTATACGGGTTGCGGCAATACGCTGAACGCCAATCACCCGATCGTAGCCAACTTCATCATCGAGTGTCTCGAATATTGGGTGCAAAAGATGCATGTCGATGGCTTCCGCTTCGATCTGGCCAGCGCTCTCGCCCGTGGAGAGGGCGGGAAAGCCATGCATGACGCCCCGGTACTCTGGGGCATCGAGCTCTCCGAACGCCTATCGGATTCCAAGCTTATTGCCGAGGCCTGGGACGCAGCCGGGCTTTATCAGGTCGGTAGCTTTCCCGGTTATCGCTGGTCGGAGTGGAACGGACGCTACCGCGACGTGGTGCGCCGTTTCATCGGCGGCGAAAAGGGTCTGATCGGCGAGCTCGCGACACGGATTTGCGGCAGCAGCGACTTCTATCGCCCGCAGCACCGCCTGCCCGCCAACAGCATCAATTTCGTGACCTGCCACGACGGCTACACGCTGATCGACCTGTTGAGCTACGAGCACAAGCACAACCTGGCCAATGGCGAAGAGAACCAAGACGGCTGCAACAACAACCTGAGCGCCAACTGTGGCGCCGAAGGCGAGACCAAGGACCAGGCCATCCAGACCTTGCGCGTACAACACGCCAAGAATTACTTCAGTATCCTGTTGTTGAGCCAGGGCGTGCCGATGCTGCTGTCCGGGGACGAGATCCTGCGCAGCCAACAGGGCAACAACAATACCTATTGCCAGGACAACACGCTGAGTTGGTTCGATTGGTCGCTGGTCAGGAAAAACGGCCACATGCACCGCTTCGTCAAGCTTATGATCGCACTGCGCAAGCGTCATCCCTGTCTGAGACGTCGATGGTTCATCAACGGGACTCTGCGCGAGGGTCATCGGGTCCCGGATATCACGTGGCACGGAGAATGCCTCAACGAACCGAACTGGGAGAGCGAAAAAGCTCAATGCCTGGCCTTTACGCTTGGCACCGTCGCGGGCGACAGCTACGCCCTGCATATCATGATCAATATGTCTAAGAAACGGCTATATATGGAGCTGCCCGTGGTCGAGACCGGGGCCTGGCAACTAGCAGTCGATACGGCCCTCAAACCGCCACGCGAGATTGTTCCGCCCGAGAAGCAGCGGCCCGTCAAGGCGCAGTCCTATCCGCTCAAACCCCACTCTGTGGCGGTCCTGGAATTTAACCCCAAGGCCATAACGCCCGCCGGGCGGCCGCGCGTCGGTTCACTCTGGGGCAAACGTCCCGGGGGTACCCGAGGGACGCCCTGAGTCCTCCCGACCGGACGCAACCGGCCCGAAATGAATGCCGGGATCGACACTTCTAAGGTGCAGATCGCGCTGAGGAAACGGGATCTCGATCCCGGCTTCGCGAAAAGCGGCGTCGATCGCGAAGTTGAGGTCGCTGACCACGACCCGTCTTTGGTCAATATCCCAAATGAAGCAACGCAAATCGAAATTCAACGAGCTGTCGCCGAAGTCGCGGAATAAAACCACGGGCGCAGACACGCGCATGCCGTCGCTCATAACCAAGGGATGGGCCCGTCCCACACCGAGCAAGACCTCCTTGACCTTCTCGACATCGCTGCCGTAGGCCACGCCGACCGGAATGACGACCCTGCCCCAAGGGTTCGTCAGCACCCAGTTCTTGACCTGACTCGAAATCAGATCGGAATTGGGGACAATGACATCCATTCGATCGAAGGTCTCGATCTGCGTTGAGCGGATGCTGATACGGCGCACATAACCCTCGGTCTCGCCGACGACAATCCAGTCCCCGGTTCGAATCGGGCGTTCGAAAAGCAGGATGATGCCGGATACGAAATTGTTGACGATGTTCTGCAGCCCGAAACCGATTCCGACCGACAAAGCGCCGGCGATGATCGCGAGATTGGTAAAATTGAAGCCGGCCAGAGAAAGCCCAACCAGCGCTGCGATCATGACCCCGATATAACCAGCGATGGTAACCACGGCCTCGCGGGCGCCACGGTCGAGCCGTGAACGGCCGATCCACTTCTGCAGGACATCCTGGCGCAGCCATCGTACTAGGGACAACAGCAAGGCAAACACAGCCAAGCCAAAGGCCCATTGTAGGGGCATGATCTGGACTGAGCCGATTTGAAACCCCTGAGTCATGAACTGGTACAACCAGATCCAGCCTTGGTCGGCATAGCCCCATACACTGACCAGCGCCACACCGAAGCCACCCCAGGCGACCACGGCGATGATCAGGCGTAGCCATAGCAGCCCTGGGAAATGTTCATCTTTACCAAGCCTGAGGCGCCCTCTGATATGGGCCTGCCATGAATAGCGACCGTCATCGAGCCCGTCGAACAGGTCCTGAAACAGCGCGTTGACGATCCAGATACCGATCGCGAGCAGGATCGTGGATAACAGACCGCTGACGATAAATGTCGCGAAATTTCGATAACCGACATAGTCCGCGATCAGGGCGAACCCAAGCGTTATTGCCGTTAACAGTCGTAGAATCGGGTTGCCCAGCAGACCGGAGGCGCGGCGTAGAAAGAATAGCAGTACCAGTAGATTGGCGATCGCGAGCGTCAGGTAAATGGATCGGATCACGCTCCACTGATAGTCCGTGAAGACCTCTCCGGCATCGCTGATCCAGGACACGCCCCAGATCAAACCGAGCACGAACAATACCTGCAATCGGCGATAAAGCGCTATCGCTTTGCCATAAGGCAAGGACAGGATGTAGTCCTTCTCATGCTTGGGGTGAAGCAATACACGGGCCGCCGTCGAGGCGATCATGTAAGCGAGAACGCCCAGGATCACACTAACGGTCAGCGGCAAACGGGCCGAAGCGTTTTCAAAATACACGAACGCTGCAAACGATGACAGCACGAACAGGGCCGTGAGGCGCCGCCCAAGCCTGAAACACACCGAGCGATAGAGTCGCGCGGTCATGTCGTCTCCACTCACCGTGGCGACCACGGACTGCAAGCGTTTACCCAACCAATATCCGGCGATCCCACTCAAGAGGATGACCGCCATCAACCAAACTCTATGTTGTGTCGACATCAGCAAGATCTGCAAGCGCGATTCGACATAGACCTTGCCCCTATCAGCCCAGTCCATGGGACTCGACAAGGTCTCGATGACCGCGATCCAGACGCCCGCCTCGCGCGACAATAGAAAACCGGACAGGACTTCCGCCTGCAGGCGCTTTAGTTTCTGGTCAATCGAGGTTATCTCGATCATCAGGGCCTGACAGCTGATCAAGCGCTTCTCGGCCAGCGCAATCTGGCTCTTGATTTCGACCCGGGTCTGCTTTCCAGCCTGCGCTGAACCGGCGTCTTTGCCCGTGATCGACTTGAGGTCCAGATTGAGACGGTCGCGTTCCCGGCTCTGCTCCTCGATACATGCCTGGGCATGGGAACTGAGGTCCGGGAGCGGTTTCTGCAACTCCTGAAGCGCCTTCCGATCCCCCTTTTGGGCGTCGAAACTACGTAGCGCGCGTTTAATATTCTGAATCGCCTTTTGCGACGAGTCGAGCCATTGCGCAGAACTCTGGACATCCGTAGCGGCACGGCCGTCGACGACAAAGACGAGGGCAAGCAAACCGGCTAGGAGATAGCGCATCATCGTTTTCAGACCCGCCCCAAGAGATATCGTGTCATTCGGGAAATCGTCCCGTTCCTCCGGTCCGGTGTCACTCGCGCTTAACCGGTTTACGACGGTATTATCCGCGACTTCGCAACGATGAGCAAAACGAGAATATCTTCGAAAAACAAACCGTGTGATTTCTAGGCGCTGGTGGTTCTTGCCTATCATAGACGGCGAGCGTACGACCAAGATGCCTGGACAGACGATTGGCTATGAGAAAAAGCTCGTATCCGCCCATGCGCCGCCCATAAAAAGGGCGAACACAAGGTTCGCCCCTAAGGGTAAAGAAACGGGGCCGGGAAGCATCCCGACCCGAAGCATTAGCCCTCGTTGTGATAAGAGATGATGCGTTCGACCTCGTTCTTCGAACCCAGGACAACCGGGACGCGCTGATGCAGGCCATTGGGTTCGACCTCCATGATGCGTTCGGTCCCGGTAGAGCATACGCCACCGGCCTGTTCGACGATGAAGGACATTGGGTTGGCCTCATACATCAAGCGAAGCTTGCCGCCACGACCGGGATCACGGTTGTCGTTCGGATACATGAAGACACCGCCGCGGGTCAGGATGCGATGAACTTCGGCGACCATGGAGGCAACCCAACGCATGTTGAAGTTGTCACCGCGGGGGCCATCTTTACCCGCCACGCACTCCTCGACATAACGCTTGATGGGCGGAAACCAGAAACGCTCGTTGGAGGCGTTGATGGCGAACTCACGCGTATCGGCCGGGATCGAAAGATCGGGATGGGTCAGGATGAACTCACCGACGTTCTGATCCAGCGTAAAGCCGTGGGCGCCGTGCCCGGTCGTCATGACCATCATCGTCGACGGCCCATAGAGGGCATAGCCGGCGCAGACCTGCTTGGTGCCGGGCTGCAGGAAGTGTTCGGCCTTGGGATCCGTCACACCTTCAGGGCAATGCAGAATCGAAAATATCGTGCCGACCGAGATGTTGACATCGATGTTCGAGGAGCCGTCAAGCGGATCGAAGGTGATCAGGTACTTGCCACGCGGATACTGGGACGGGATCTCATAGACGTCGTCCATCTCCTCGGAGGCCATGCCAGCAAGGTGGCCGCCCCATTGGTTGGCGTTGATCATCATATCGTTTGTAATCAGGTCGAGCTTCTTTTGAGTCTCACCCTGAATGTTCTCACTCTCGGCGCTGCCGAGCACGCCGATGAGATCACCCTTGTTGACCGCGCTCGAGATGTTTTTGCAAGCGGTAAAGACGTCGTTGAGCAGCGCGGTGAAATCACCGGACCCCCCAGTGCGACGCTGTTCCTCAATGATGAACTGTGTAATTGTTTGCCCAAGTTGCATAACACCCCCCACTAAGTAAATAAAAAGATAATTCTTTATTCAGGCCATTGCGCGTCAACTCCGCTCCACTTCGGGCCCGGTCCGCTTCACGCTCTTATCCTGCTGGCGTATTATGGTCGCTTTCCGGACTGGAAGCAAAATGAACACGCCCAAGGGCGCGGTTTTGCTCATCCGAGCGTATATCTTTGGAGCTACCCTATTTCCGCCACCGCCAAACCGCTGCGCCTGATCATTACCATCAGTCTGTTCCTTGCGCTGCTGGTCGCGGTTCAGCTCACGATCGGCTGGCGAGCCTTGCTGCAACCCTGGACCCAGGCCCCTATCACCGGCCTGTTGGTGGCGCTGGCCCTAACCTTTGTGAGTTATGGCCTGCGCGCGATTCGCTTGTATACCTACTTCCATACCGAGATCGGAAGCCGTTGGCCCCTGTGCCTACGCCTGATGCTTCAGCACAATCTCTACAACAACCTGTTACCCATGCGTGCCGGCGAGATCAGCTTTCCGGTCCTGATGTCGCGATACTTCGGGATCCCACTGGGACGCTCCCTGCCCGCCCTGCTCTGGTTTCGTCTGCTTGACCTGCATACCCTGGCTCTGCTCGTGCTGATTGCCCTGCCGTTGCCCTGGGGACGGCAGACCTCGTTGTTGCTCGTGCTATTGGCGCTTCCTCTGCCTTTGGTCATGCTCCGGCTGGCTCATCGCCTACGACGACCCCAAGTGCATGTTTCCCAAGTACCGGATGGCGAACCGCGCTGGCGCGCCTGGCTGCAGCGCCTGCTTGAAGGGCTCCCGCAGGGCTCGGCACTGTTCTGGTCATCTTGGTTCTGGACGGCCGTCAACTGGGTCGTCAAGATGCTGGTGTTCGCCTGGGTGCTGGGACTGTTCATCGAACTCCCGCTCACCGGCGCCCTGATGGGGGCCATCAGCGGCGACCTGACCAGCATCCTGCCAATCAACGGGCTCGCGGGCGCGGGCACCTATGAGGCGGGCGTCATCGCCGGACTCATGCCCTATGGCATCGATGCCAAGATCGGTCTGGCCGCCGCCGTCAATCTCCATCTATTCATGCTCGCCGCGACCTTGCTCGGCGGTACCGCAAGTCTATTGGTTGGGCGGGTGCACGATCGTGGATGAGGCCATCCTGCTGTGGATCAACCAGGGCTGGGCAAATACCGGGCTTGATGTCTTTTTCGCTTGGGTCTCAAGCCGCCCTGCATTCGCACTGCCGCTGACGCTAGTCCTGGCCTGGTGGTGTCACCGCAATTGGGGCAGGCAAGGCCTGATCGCCTGGGGACTACTGCTGGTTACGGTCGCAATCGGAGATTCCATCGGCGCCCTGCTCAAGGACATCGTGCAGCAACCGAGGCCCTGTTTCGCAATTCCCGATCTGGTCCGCATACCAGGAAAGGCGGCGGGTACCGCTTGCGGCGCCGCACTGACCGGATGGCCTTCGAACCACACCCTGAATTACGGTACGGTCGCGATCTTCCTAGGCCTGGTGACTCGTAACCGACGGCTTGGGTGGACACTGCTCGCAATCGCGGCGCTGGTTGGGCTGTCCCGGGTTTACCTCGGAAAGCATTATCCCAGTCAAGTGGCGGCCGGGGCCGTCATTGGCCTATCATGGGGCTTTCTGGCCGCATGGCTGGTTTCCCTCCGGCTGCACCTGGATGGGGAAAGGGGAAAATAAGAACCTGAATCCGTCATGATCGGAAGTTCCGCAAAACAAGGCGCACGCGATGACTGAACCTGATACAAAGAAACCGACACCCGACCAGACCGACAAGCCGCACCGCCTCTCGATCGTGATCCCCATCTACAATGAAGAGGAGACGATCCCGCATCTAGTGGAGCGTGTCCACGAGGCCCTTACCGGATATGCGCACCCCTGGGAGCTGGTCCTGGTCGACGACGGCAGCCGGGATGACAGTGTCCGACTGCTGAACGAGGCGCGGGATAAATATGGCCCCCACGTCCGCGTCGTCGACCTGCAACGCAACTTCGGCCAGACCGCCGCCATGCAGGCCGGTATCGATTCGGCGCGCGGCGATGTCATCGCAACGCTGGATGGCGATCTGCAAAACGATCCCGACGATATCCCGAGAATGGTCAGACGGCTACTCGAGGAGGGCCTCGATCTGGTCGCGGGGCGGCGCCTGAACCGTCAGGACACCCTGATCCGTAAGATCCCGTCCTATTTCGCTAACCGGCTCATCGTACGCGTGACCGGCGTGGCATTGCATGACTATGGCTGCACGCTCAAGGTCTTCCGGACCAGCGTCCTGCGGCAGATCCGGCTCTATGGCGATATGCACCGTTTTATTCCCGCATGGATCGCGGCTACAACCTCGACTAGACGCATCAAGGAAGAGGTGGTCAACCATCACCCCCGCCAGTTCGGCCAGTCGAAATACGGCCTATCGCGAATCTACCGCGTCCTGCTCGATCTGCTATCGGTCTACTTCTTCATGCGTTTCAAGAGTCGGCCAAGCCATTTTTTCGGCCGCTTCGGCATCGCGCTCGGGCTCATCGGCGGCCTGCTCATGACCTATCTGCTCTACGTCAAGATCATCCTGGGTCAGGACATCGGTAACCGACCGCTGCTGATGGCATCCATCCTGCTGATCGTGGTCGCGGTCCAGTTCTTCACAACCGGTGTACTAAGCGAGATGATCTCGCACACCTATTATGAGTCCACGGACAAGAAGGCCTACATCATCCGGGATCCAGAACGCCTGGAGATCGCCGACGCACAAGGCTGGAAAACGGACCAGTGACGTCGGATCGTCGTGACCACCTGGGCCTGGCACTTCTGATCCCGGCCCTGGTCGGTCTGAGTGCCTGGCTAACCCACGCGGCCGGTCTCGAACTTCACTTTGATGAGGCCCAGTACTGGGAATGGTCCCAGCGCCTCGATTGGAGCTACTACTCGAAGGGCCCGCTCGTAGCCTGGTTGATCGCGCTGTCTGAGGGCCTTTTCGGCCACGGTGAATGGCAAACGCGCCTTCCCGCCTGGATCGTCCATGCGCTCTGGCTCATGCTGCTCTACGGCATGACTCGCGATGTCTGGGGATCGCGGGTAGCCGGCTGGTGGGCCGTTCTGATCGGCCTAACAACCCCACTATACTTCGCGCTCGGTTTGGTCATGACGACCGATATCATGTTGTTTACCTGCTGGACGGCCGGACTGTGGAGTATGTACCGAGCCCTGTTCAAGAACCGCCCTCTGGCCTGGTATGCCGCTGGCGCCGCGTTCGGGGCCGGGGCCCTCACCAAACTCAGCATCGCCCTGCTGCCCCTGAGCGCCCTGCCCTGGATACTGCTTTACCACCGTAGAGAGCTGAAAAACCCGCACCTATGGGGTGGCGTAGGGCTCATGATCGCGATCATGTCCCCGATGTTGCTCTGGAATTTTGATCATGGTTGGCCGATGTTTCTTCACGAGATGCACCATGTCGAAGGCGAGGGACGCGCGCTACCTGTTGAATTTATCCTAGGCCAGTGGGGCGTTTTGTCCCCTATCGTCGTCATCGTGGCCCTGACGGTACTTTGGCGACGCCCCCAGACCGCCGACCGACGCTTTCTGTGGTGGACTTCGTTGCTCGTACTGGCATTTTTCGCTTTCAAGGCGATCAGCGCCAAAGTCCAGTTGAACTGGCCTGCTCCCGTCTACATCGGCTTGATCGTACTGTTTGCGGGCATGGTGCCGAGGTTGAGTCAGAACTGGCGCAAGACCCTCTACGCCGGTATCGCTTGCTCCTTGCTGCTCATGGTCCCGGTATTCTTCCCGTCGACCATCGGAGTCCCTCCAGATAAGGACCCGCTGCGGATCACCAAGGCATGGCGGCAATCCGTAACTCGGATTCACGACGTGGCGCCCCGAACCGACTTTTTATTCACGCATAACTATCAGATCGCGGCGGAACTAGCCTACTACTGGCCAGGAAAAAAGATACCGGTGTATATCGCCAGCTTCGGGCAGCGCCGTTACAACCAGCACGACCTTTGGCCAGGACTCGAGACCGAGATGGGCCACGATGGACTCTATGTCAGCACTTCGACTAACCTACCGGATCAGTTCGCGAGGGCCTTCGAATCATGTGACGAGGCCCAGCCGGTAGCGATCCGGAATAACCAGGGTGGATTGATCAGGACGCTGTATTTTCGGGTCTGCAGGGATTATCGGGACAACAATGTCTGGTTGCCACCGGTGGGATATTAACGGCAGATACAAGGGGAAAAATACAAGAAAACCAGCCCTATCAGAGGGCGGGATCGTTTTCCTTGTAGCTATCTTAGAAATGATACAAGATCTAATGAAGACAAGCCGCGACAAACCGGTCCTGTGAAAGAAGTTCATAATTGATCTTTGACTTGTATCTTGTATCTTTACCCTTGTATCTGCTTTTCTATTCCACCGCGTAGAACTTGCTGTCCATGCTACCGAAGTAGACGGCATGGTCATCCACGGCAGGCGAGCTTCGCACGGCCTTCTCGGTACGGTAACGCCACTTCATGGCGCCCGTCTTGCGATCGAGGGCATACAAGTACCCGTCATAGCTTCCTACGTAGACCATGGTCCTAGTGACTGCGGGAGACGATGAGACCCAGTCACGGGTCTTGTACTTCCATATCGGGCGCCGATCGGCCGCCTCGATCGCATAAACAAATCCGTCATGGCTACCAAAGTAGAGAACGCCATCCGCAAGCGCTGCGGTCGAGGAGATCTTACCCTCGGTGGCATACCGCCAGACCTCCTGGCCCGTGCGTACGTTGACTGCAAATAAGGTCCCGGCGTCACTGCCGACATAGACGCGGTCTTCGCCCAGGGTCGGTGAGGACGATACCGGCCAATCGGTACGGAAGCGCCAGACCTCCTGCCCGGTATCTACGCCGACGGCGTGGAGATAGCCACTAGCAGTCCCGACGAATATCGTATGACCGTCGCTGGCTGGCGAGGTGTAGATCGCGCCACCAAGATCCAATGCCCAACGCTCATTACCGGTAGCTGTATCGATGGCGTGCAGTTTACCTTTGGCGTCCCCGAAGTAGACGATCTTACCGGCCAACACGGGCGAGGAATGAATTGCGCCATCCGTTTGGAAGCGCCAGCGTTCCTGACCGGTCTTGAGATCCAAGGCATAGAAGACACCCTTTCGACTGCCGAAGAATACCGTATCAATGGTGGCGGCAGCCGACGACTCGATCGAGGCATCGGCACGAAATCGCCAACGCGTGGCGCCGGACTGACGATCGACCGCATAGAGGAAGCCATCGTCGCTGCCAAAGATCACGAGTCCTTTGGCCAACGCCGGCGAGGACTTGACGGCGCCGCCGGTGTCCAGCCGCCAAGATAGTCGTTTCAGAGTTTCGATGCCGTAGACATCATATACGCCGCTATGGCGCGCATCGGCGTGAAACATCGCACCGGGCCCGGCGCAACCGGCAACCACCAGCGCGGACAACAACATTAGAAACACTCTAGCCACTATTCGCCTCCGAAAAGCTTGTTGTCACAAGTGTCGGCGCTTCCGTATGAAAGTTTAGCGCCTTAATACTATAGACAACCGGCAACCAATCGCGAGTATCTAACGGCACGATTTAGCAGGCTGTTAGTGGATTTTTACAAAAGGACGCGTTCGATACCGCCCTTCAACACCTTCTGCGCGAAGGCGTCCTGCCAGCCTTCTCCAAGGTGGTTTTTGGCCAGTTCGACGACCATATAAGTGGTCTCTACACCGGTCTCGTCGGCGTAGCGGGACAAGCCCTGTTGACAGGCGGGGCACGAGGTTAGCAATTTGACCGCGCCGGAGTCGGCACGATCCTGACCGGTTAAGGCCTGAACCCCCTTATGGAGCTCCTCGGCCTTGCGGAAACGGACCTGATCTGCGATATCGGGGCGGGAGACCGCGAAGGTTCCGGCCTCGCCACAGCAACGATCCGACAGTGTGACGTCCTTGCCCATCAGGCTAGAGGCGACATCGAGCGGCGCGCGGGTCTTTATCGGCGTATGACAGGGGTCGTGATAGAGATATTGAACACCATCCACGCCCTGCATCGAGACCTCTTTATCTTCAAGGTATTCATGGATATCGAGCAGGCGGCAACCTGGAAAGATCTTCTCGAACTCATACTTCAGAAGCTGGTCCATACAGGTCCCGCAGGACACGATCACGGTGCGGATATCGAGGTAGTTCAGGGTATTCGCAACCCTATGGAACAAGACTCGATTGGCGGTCGTGATCTGGCGTCCCTTTTGTTCGTCACCGGACGAGATCTGGGGATATCCACAACACAAATAACCGGGCGGCAGCACGGTCTGGGCGCCGGTTTCATAGAGCATGGCGAGCGTCGCCAGGCCAACCTCGCTGAACAGGCGCTCGGAACCACAACCCGGAAAATAGAACACCGCCTCGGCATCGTCGCTATTCGCAACCGGATCACGCAGGATGGGGATGAACTTGTCGTTCTCGATCCCAAGCAGGGCGCGTGTCGTCTTGGCGGGGACGTGTGCGGGTAGAGGACGCTTGACGAAATTCACGACCTGCGCCGTCATGGCGGGACGATCGGTTGTCGGTCCTGGCTGTTCGGGCGTCCGACGCGGCCGCAGCCACTTGAAGAGGTGATAGCCAAGGCGTTGCGCCTTGAAACCCCATTGAATCATGCCTTTGCGCATGAGCCGGATGACGTCGGGATCGGTCGCGTTCAAGAATGCCATCGCGAGCTTGGTCCCTAGAGCGGGTCGACGACGACCACGGTCGGCGAGAATGCGCCGCATCATGATCGAGACATCGCCGAAATCGATATCGACAGGACAGGCCGGCTGGCAGCGGTGGCAAACCGTGCAATGGTCCGCAACATCGCCCATGGCGTCGAAGTGCTGGAGCGAGAGCCCGCGGCGGGTCTGTTCCTCATAGAGGAAGGCCTCGATGATCAGACCCGTAGCCAGGATTTTGTTACGCGGGGAATAGGGCAGATTGGCCCTCGGCACGTGCGTCGTACAGACGGGTTTGCACTTACCGCAACGCAGGCAGTGACGAATCTCATCATTGAGCGCCCCGAGCTCGCTTTCTTCCAGAATCAAGGCCTCCTGCTGCAACAATCGCAGGGAAGGCGTGTAGGCCCGATCCAACCCCGACCCGGTCAAAAGCTTACCGCGATTAAAACGACCCTCGGGATCGACGGCCTGTTTGTACTCCGCAAAGCGGTCGATGACACTCTGATCGAGGTACTGCATTTTGGTCAGCCCGATGCCATGCTCTCCGGATATCACCCCACCCAGGTCCGTGGCCAACGCCATGACCTGATCGACGATGCGTTCGGCCGCCTGCATCATGGCGTAGTCGTTCGAGTTTACGGGAATATTAGTGTGCACATTGCCGTCGCCAGCATGCATGTGCAAGGCGACAAACAGGCGACTGGAGCGAATATCCGCATGCTGTTCGTCCATACGGCGATGCACGCGATCGAAGGCTCGCCCCGAAAAGATCTCCTTGAGCGGGCGTTCGATGGACTTGCGGAACGAGATGCGGATACGCCGCCGTCGCAACAGTGTAATCAGCGATTCGGTCTCCGACCCCTCCTCCAGCTTCGATTCCAACCGCGAGGACAGCCCAACGGCGGGTTCGTCGAGCGACTCGAGGACCTGGGACCAGAGAGTCCGCTTATCCTGCAACAGGGCGGCGGCGGCCGCGAACTTTCCGGTCAGGATCTCCTGATCAAATTCTTCCGCATGGTCGCGGTCGATATCGTTCCGCAGGCTCGTAGCGACGTAGTCCTCAAAGGCATCTATCATCCTAATCTTGTTAGATATCGACTGAATGATATTGATGCGCTCGATGCCCTCGCCATATTCGACGAGGCGCTCGATCGGGATGACGACGTCTTCATTGATTTTGAAGGCATTTGTATGGGCAGCAATCGCGGCCGTGCGAGCGCGGTCCTTCCAGAATCTCTGCCGGGCCTCGGCCGATGCCGCGATGAAACCCTCGCCATCGCGCTGGTTGGCGATCCTCACGACCTCCGAACAACAAGCAGCCACGCGATCCTCATCGGCACCGGCGATGTCGGCGATCAGCACCACCTTGGGTCGACCCGGACGCGGCGCCTTGGTGCTGTAATTGACGGCGCGGACGTAACGCTCATCAAGGTGTTCAAGCCCGGCAAGGTCAATGCCCTCGGAGTCGATATGATCCCGAATGGCCACGATGGCCGACACCGCTGGAGCGAGGTCTTCACCAAAGAACTCCAGGCAGACCGTGCGCGTGCAGGCATGCCGCTCGTGCAGGATGAAGACAGCCGATGTGATCAGGCCATCGCAGCCTTCTTTCTGAATACCCGGCAGACCACCAAGAAACTTGTCGGTAACGTCCTTGCCAAGTCCCTGCTTGCGGAACAACTGTCCAGGCAACTCCAGGGTCTCGGGGTCGGCATTGGGCGTGACACCGTCGGCGGCAAAACGATGGATGCGGAATACGACCGTGGCCTGGTCGTGGATTTTGCCGAGATTGTGGCCGATGCGCTCGACCTCAATCCATTCAGAATCCGGCGTGACCATGCGCCAGGACAACAGGTTGTCGATCGTGGTCCCCCAAAGCACGGCCTTCTTGCCGCCCGCGTTCATGGCGACATTGCCGCCGATCGTAGACGCATCCTGAGACGTGGGGTCCACAGCGAACACGAGCCCCTGCTCCGCCGCACGCTCCGAGACTCGACGAGTCACGACCCCGGCCTCGGCGCGTATCGTCGGAACCTCGTCCGCATGCCCGTCCAGTGCCCGCCAAACAACAGGACCCAATCCCTCAAGCTTCTCGGTATTGAGAACGAGACTATCGGCATGTAAGGGAATCGCGCCGCCAGTGTAACCGGTACCGCCGCCGCGCGGGATGATGGTCAAACCGAGTTCGATGGCTGCGGCGACAACCCGCTGCAGCTCGGCCTCGCTATCGGGGGAAACGACCACCAGCGGTAACTCGACGCGCCAATCGGTCGCGTCCGTACTGTGCGAAACCCGCGACATACCACCAAAATCGATATTCCTGGGACGCGTCGCTCGCCCCAGGGCCTGGCGAATTCGCTGCCGCAACGCCGCCAGACCGGAAAGCCAGGACTCGAAGGAATTGACAGCCTCCCGACAGGCTGAGACCAGCTCGAGCGTACGCGGATTATTTTCCGATCGGGCCATGATCTGGTCGAGGCGATGATGCAGGGAGCGGGTCAGAGACTGCCAGCGCCGGGCATTATCGATTAAGTCATCCTGGATATAGGGATTCCGACTGATGACCCACATGTCGCCCAATACCTCGAACAGCATGCGCGCCGACCGGCCCGTGCGGCGGGCTCCGCGCAGCTCATCAAGGACGTCCCACATCTCACGCCCCAGGAATCGGGTAACGATCTCCTGGTCAGAAAACGACGTATAGTTGTAGGGGATTTCGCGAATTCTATGGGCAGACATAAAACAGGAGGCCTGAAGATTATACAATTCCGGCCGATGATTTCATCGATACCAGTAAACTGCCGAGAGTCTAGCATGAGCGTCTCGCAGTTTCATTATTCACCCAAGGCGAATACAACCTTGACGGACGAACTTATGCAGAACCGGCAATCGGATATTGAAGCCCGTGAGGCGATGAAGCTTGAACCCATCGCATCTCTGAAACCGGATCAGGTCCAGGAGTTACTTGCCGACGCCCGCGTCGAGAAGATTGCCGCAGGTCGTTACCTGTTTCGCAAAGGCGACCTCGATGACCGCTCCCTCTATCTGTTGCGTGGCCAGGTTGAGATCGTAACCCCGCCTGGCGCCTCGGGACGCATCATTACCGGCGGCACCAAAGAGGCATGCCATCCGCTTGTCGATGAGACGCCGCGGCAGGTCACGGCCATGGCCGTGACCCCCATCGAGATCCTTTGCGTAGGCCGCCAAAAACTTGATGTCATGTTGACCTGGGGTCAGATCTCCGCGCCGGAGACCGAGGTCATCATGTGCGAGGAGGGCATTGTCAGCATCAACAAGCTTGACTGGCTGCAAACGATGGCCCGTTCGCCGACCTTTAGAAATCTACCCGTCACGAATATCGAGGCATTGCTCGATCGTCTCGAGCCAGTGTTCGTCAAGGCCGGCCAGCTCATCATCCGCCAGGGTGATCCCGGCGATTACTTCTATATGATCGAAAACGGTATCGCTTTAGTGACCCGTCACCCAGATGACGACGAGGACTCGGTCGAGATGGCCGAACTCGGACGCGGCGCCTCGTTCGGCGAGGCGGCGCTTCTATCCGACCAGCCTAGAAATGCGACCATTACGATGATGAGCGAAGGCATCCTGTTGAGGCTTTCGAAAAAGGATTTCATCGAGCTGCTCAAGGAACCCACCCTTCAGTGGCACGATTTTCAGCATGCCCAAGCCCTTGCCACTGCCGGCAAGGCAAGCTGGATCGATGTCCGCACGCCTTCCGAATGCAGTCATCGGCACTTACCCGGTTCCGTCAATATCCCGATGCGGGATCTCCATAAACGGGCAAACGAATTGGACCCCTCGCTTGAGTATATCTGTGTTTGCCAGACCGGCCGGCGGAGTTCGGCGGCGGCTTTCGTGCTCTCCCAGTATGGGCTGCGTTCGAGCATCTTGAAAGACGGCATGAACAACCCCGAACTCAAACTATAAAGCCGCGCCGAAGGGCCCGTTGCCATATTGGGCAAGTTTTTCGGGTAGCCTATAAATTCCTCCTCGTATTTGCAGTTCTGTCGGCGAAGTCGGATAATCGCTCTATCCTTTTCCACGCCCCTGCCCTGGCACGGGCTTGACGACAGAACTCTATGACCAAAGACCTGAAGACGGCCGCCCTCGGCTATCATTCCGAGCCCGAGCCCGGCAAGATCGCTATTTCCATCACCACGCCCTGTCAGACACAGGATGACCTCCGCCTAGCCTATACGCCAGGCGTCGCTCAGCCAGTACTCGCTATCGTCGACAACCCTGGCGATGCCTATCGATACACTGCCAAGGGAAATCTCGTCGCCGTGATAACGGACGGTACCGCCGTGTTGGGGCTGGGCAACGTCGGTGCGCTGGCCAGCAAGCCCGTGATGGAGGGGAAAGCTGTCCTGTTCAAGAAGTTTGCCGACATCGATGTCTTCGATATTGAGGTCAACGCCGATTCGGCTGCCGCTTTCATCGACACCGTGACGGCCATAGCGCCGACCTTCGGCGGCATCAACCTCGAAGACATCGCCGCGCCTCATTGCTTCGATATCGAGCGGATACTGAGCGAGCGGCTCGATATCCCCGTGTTCCACGATGACCAGCACGGCACCGCGATCATCATCGCCGCGGCACTGATCAATGCCCTCGAACTCCAGGGCAAGACCTTGGCGCACAGCAAGATCGTCTGTCTGGGTGCGGGTGCGGCTGGTCTGGCCTCGATGAAACTCTTGATTTCGTTAGGCGCAAACCGTGAAAACATCCGGCTTGTAGACCGTGGCGGCGTGATTCAGGATCGACGCGAAGACCTCAACATCTATAAGCAACCCTTTGCCGTCCATACCGACGAACGTACGCTGGCCGATGCCATGGGCGGCGCGGACATCTTTGTCGGCGTCTCAGGGGCTAATCTCGTCTCGGCTGCCATGGTCGCAAGCATGGGAGAAAACCCCATTGTGTTCGCGCTCAGCAATCCTGACCCCGAAGTCGATCCGGCGCTTGCCTTGTCGGTATCGCCTAACTTGGTTATGGCCACCGGACGCAGTGACTATCCAAATCAGGTCAATAATGTCCTTGGCTTCCCGTTCCTGTTCCGAGGCGCACTGGATGTGCGCGCCTCGGCGATCACGGAGCCCATGCTGCTGGCCGCCGTACGCGCCCTAGCTGCCCTGGCCCGTGAGCCTGTGCCCCAGGAGGTATTGATGGCCTATAACCTGGAACATCTCGAGTTTGGTCGCGACTACATTATTCCCAAACCGCTGGATCCGAGGCTGATAGACCGGGTGCCACCCGCTGTCGCCCTCGCAGCGGTTCAATCCGGGGTTGCCCGTCTGCCCTACCCCGAGAGCTATCCGCAGCTGGATAACCTTGAACAGGTAACGGCATGAGCTATATACGTCTGAATACCGTCCCACAATAATCCCATAACACCTATAACGCAGGGGGTCTCCATGAGAAAAATCACGATCGTAGGGGCTGGCCGGGTAGGAGAATCCACCGCACAGGCGGTCGCACACGCGGAACATGTCCATGAAATCGCGTTGATCGATATCCGCCAAGGTGTGGCTGCCGGTACGGCTCTCGATATTCAGGAATCGGGCAAGATGTTCCGCTTCGACACCCGCCTCGTGGGCAGTCACGAAAACGGTATCATGGAGGGCTCCGACCTGATCGTCATCACGGCGGGCTTGCCAAGGAAACCAGGCATGTCACGCTCCGATGTCCTCGACGCCAATCTGGACGTGATCCTGGGGCTGGTACCCGATGTACAGCGCTACGCGCCCGATGCCACCGTCATCCTGGTCACGAATCCCGTAGACATCATGACCTACGCTTTCCGCAAGGCCATCGGCTGGGAACGCCATCGGGTTTTCGGCTTGGCAGGCGTGTTAGATGCCGCGCGCATGGCCGCCTTCATCGCCATGGAGACCGGCTATTCCATCAAAGACATTGCGACCATGGTGCTCGGCGGACACGGCGATTCCATGGTCCCGATGACGCGCTTTACCACCATTAGCGGCATCCCGATCAGCCACTTCATGGAACCACCGGTCATCGAAAAGATTATCGACCGGACACGTCAGGGCGGCGCCGAGATCCTGGCCCTCAAGCAGACGAGTAGCGCAAACGATTCACCTGCCGCAGCCATCACGGTCATGATCGACGCCATGGTCAATAACCGTCACCGGATTCTGCCCTGCGTCGCCCATCTTGACGGCGAATACGGCGAAAGGGACATCGCTATCGGCGTGCCGGTCGCGCTTGGCGTAGAGGGTGTACAGAACATCATAGAGCTGGAGCTCAACCCAGTGGAAAAGGCGATGTTTCAAAAGTCCATCGAACAAGTCCGCGCAGACCT
>CAZASZ010000037.1:0-19629 GCA_964487925.1 uncultured Gammaproteobacteria bacterium | reverse complement strand
CCCTCTAGAAACCTGGCTCGATATCATTCCGCTAACACCGATACGGGGTTGCTGATATCGCCTTCCCACCGTCCGCATAAGCCCAGGACACGCCCCGAATTGATCGCAACCGCCTAAACCTGTAACTTGTCTTTTTCGCTTGCGCGGACGAATAGATGAAGACGATAGACAGCCTCGTACATGCCCGTTGGATCATTCCGGTAGGACCCGATGATGCAATACTGGAGGATCACAGCATCGCCATCGCGGGTAGCCGCATCGACGCGATCCTGCCTACGATCGAAGCGCGACAGCACTATCAAGCGGACCATGAGATCAACCTCGACCGGCACGCACTGATTCCCGGCCTCGTCAATGCCCATACCCATGCCGCGATGTCCCTGTTCCGAGGGCTCGCCGACGATTTGCCGCTCATGACCTGGCTCAACGAGCATATCTGGCCCGCCGAACAGCAGTGGATCAGCCCAGAATTCGTTTACGACGGCACACTCCTGGCCGCTGCCGAGATGATTCGAGGCGGTACGACCTGCTTTAACGATATGTACTTTTTTCCGGACGAGGCCGCACGCGCCGCGACCGACGCCGGGATCAGGGCCTCCATCGGCATGATCATGATCGACTTTCCGACGGCTTGGGCCTCGGGACCCGAGGAATACCTCAGCAAAGGCTTAGAACTCCGGGACCGCTATTCCCAGGATCCGCTAATCAGCACGCTGTTCGCACCTCACGCCCCTTACACAGTCTCCGACGCCCCTTTGCAGCGTATCCAAGTGCTGTCGGAAGAACTCGACGTCGGTATCCATATTCACGTCCATGAGACCGCTGATGAGATCAGCCAGAGCACTTCTACCCATAACGAACGGCCCTTGGCCAGGCTCGACCGCCTGAGCCTGTTGTCTCCGCAACTGCTGGCCGTACACATGACTCAGCTCGACCAGGAAGAGATCGCGCTCGTGGCCGAACGCGGTGTCCATGTCATCCACTGCCCGGAATCGAATCTCAAACTGGCGAGTGGATTTTGTCCCGTTCACGCCCTGCATGAAGCAGGGGTCAATGTCGCACTGGGAACCGATGGCGCCGCCAGCAACAATGACCTCGACATGTTTGGAGAGATGCGCACCGCAGCGCTACTCGCCAAGGCCGTAGCCTCTAACGCCAGCGCTGTCCCCGCCCATATGGCCCTGCGTATGGCGACGATCAATGGCGCCCGCGCGCTCGGGCTTGCGGATGTCTGTGGCTCGCTGGAACCCGGCAAGTTCGCGGACATGGTCGCGCTCGACCTCGATGCCATCGAAACTCAACCGATTTTTCACCCCGTATCGCAGATCGTCTATGCTGCGTCGCGCAGACAGGTCAGCGATGTCTGGATCAACGGCCGCCGACTGCTCAAGGACGGCCGACTCACGACCCTAAACGAGGATCACATGCGGACACTGGCCAGATCCTGGCAGTCCCGCATCGCGGCAGGAGCGGGCGCATGAGCGCCGAGCAGCACACGGCGCCGACCGGAAACGTCGACCCCTCCGAGATCGCAAAATTTGACGACATAGCCCATCAGTGGTGGGACCCGAATGGCGAATTCAAGCCACTGCACGAAATCAACCCGCTACGGCTGGCCTTCATCGAAAGTCATACCGAACTCAATAATCGGCCGGTCATCGATATCGGCTGTGGCGGAGGCATACTGGCCGAGGGTCTGGCCAGTAAAGGGGCCGTGGTCACGGCTATCGATCGTGCCGAGTACACCCTGGATGTTGCCCGCATGCATCGACACGAAAGCGGGCTCGAGATCGACTACCGGCTCGCGAGCGCGGAAGAAATGGCCAAACAGGAACCGGGGGCATTCCCTGTCGTGACCTGCATGGAACTGCTCGAACATGTCCCCGACCCGGCCTCGCTGATCGCCGCCTGCGCGGAACTCGCTGCCCCCGGCGCCGACCTGTTCTTCTCAACGCTGAATCGCACCGCCAAGGCTTACGCCCTGGCCATATTCGGCGCTGAATACCTGCTGCGCATCTTGCCCAAGGGAACCCACGATTACGCCCGCTTCATTCGCCCCTCGGAATTGGTGCACTGGCTTCGCGACGCGGGCCTGACCCTCGAACATATGGGCGGGATCACTTACCACCCGCTGACGCGAGACTATCACCTCAGCGAGGACCTGGAAGTAAACTACCTCGTCCACGCCCGCAAACCTGCTTGACCGACACCTATGTCATCCCGTTATCGAAGTGGCGCAGATCGAGCGGCGGGAGAGACCCGACCAGGGGATAGCTGGAGCGGCGTATTTTTTGATCTCGATGGCACATTGGCGGATACCGCCCCCGACCTGGCTCGTTCGCTGAATACCCTGCGTGGCGAACGCGGTCTTCCACTGCTCGCCTATGAGACGATCCGCCCCCAGGTCTCCTGCGGCACCGATGCCCTACTCCGTCTGGGCTTCGGTGAAGAATATGCGTCCAACCCGATTTATGAAGGCCTCAAGGAACGCTACCTCGAACTCTATCTCGACGGAATCGCCGATGAGACGCGACTCTTTCCGGGTATGGCGGAGGTCCTGGAACGCCTTGAGGGGCTCGGTATCGCCTGGGGTGTCGTGACCAATAAGCCCGCCTTCCTGACCGACCCGCTCATGGAGGCCATGAATCTGCATAAGCGGTCAGCCAGCACCGTCAGTGGAGACACCACGGCCTTCCGCAAACCCCACCCGGCCCCGCTGTTGTTTGCCTGCAAGGCCGCCGGGGCCCTGCCTAGGAGCAGCGTTTATGTAGGCGATGCCCATCGCGACATCGAAGCGGGCCGACGTGCCGGCATGCAAACGCTTGCGGCCCTGTTCGGCTACATAGCTGCAGACGAAAAACCTCATGACTGGCCTGCAGATGCCCACATCGAGTCCGCGCACGACATCCTACCTTGGCTGGGGCTTCAAGACTGAACATGAACAGTTCTCTGACCATGATCGTACTGGGCTTGATGTTAATGGCGCTAGCAGGGGCCGCCGGCTATCTGCTTGGACAGCGACGCGCCCGCGCCCTGACGATCGAAAACGCCTCCCTCAAGGCGACCCTTGAGGCAGAGCGTCAGGCCGAACGTGAACGCCGAACGACCCAAGAACAAACCCAGACCGAGCTGAGCCAGTTGTTTGCAAACCTGTCTAACACGGCCCTCCAGGAAAACAACAAGCAGTTCCTGTCTCTCGCCCAGGAGAAAATGGCTCAATTCAGCATCCAGTCCAAAGGCGAGCTCGAGAAGCGGGAACAGGCGGTCGAGGCCATGGTCAAACCGATCCGCGAGATCCTCGACAAGACCGCAGAGCAGATGCAAAACATTGAGCGCAATCGCGTCGAGACACACACCTCCATCAGCAAACACCTCGAATCGCTGGTCGCCTCCCAGCAGATGCTTCAGGGTGAGACCCGCAACCTTGTCCAGGCCCTGCGCCGACCCGAGGTTCGCGGTCAATGGGGAGAGCTCACCTTGAAACGGCTGGTCGAACTCGCGGGCATGGTCAACCATTGCGACTTCTACGAACAGACTCACGTTCAGGGCGACAACGGCGCCATTCGGCCCGATATGATCATCCGCATGCCAGGTGACCGCATCGTTATCGTCGACGTCAAGACGCCGCTGGATGCCTATCTAAGTGCGACCGAGGCGCCTGACGAAGACCGTAAACAGGAACATCTCAACCGCCACGCCCGCAAGGTCCGCGAACGCGTGCAGGAACTCGCCACCAAGGCCTATTGGCAGCAATTTGAACAGAGCCCGGACTTCGTGGTGTTGTTCATCCCCGGGGAACACTTCCTGAGTGCGGCCCTTGAACGCGATCCGGCCCTGCTTGAAGATGCCCTATCGAAGAAAGTGATCTTGGCCACGCCGACCAGCCTGGTCGCCTTGCTGCGTGCGGTCGCCTTCGGTTGGAGTCAGCAGTCCGTTACCGAGAACGCCCGCGATATCCAACGCCTGGGCGTGGACCTCTACAAACGCCTGCTCGCCTTCACCAACCATCTTGGCAAGATGGGGAAATCACTCGGCAGCAGCGTGGATAATTACAATAAGGCCGTCGGCTCCTTCGAGCGTCAGGTCTTGAGCGGCGCCCGCAAGTTTACCGAGCTCGGCATCCAGTCCAAGTCTGAGCTCGACCCGCTCGAACCCCTAGACAAGGCGGTCCGCACACCGGCCGTCAGCGCCCTCGACGAGGCATCGGTGACGACTGCCGAGCCCGAAACCGCAAACAAAAAAGATGAGTCCTGACACGGGAGTCGAGCAAGCATACGCGGCCTGCCTGGGCATAGCCCGCCGCCACTATGAAAACTTCCCGGTCGCATCGTGGTTGCTACCGAAACGACTCCGGATGCCGGTCGCGGTCATCTACGCCTTCGCACGCACTGCTGATGACATTGCCGACGAGGGTAATGCCCCAGACGAGGAGCGCCTACAGGGCCTGGATGACTACGCACGGGCGCTCGACGACTGCATAGAAGGCGATCCGCCGGGCGATCCCGTCTTCATCGCCCTAAGCGACGTCATTGCGCAACATGACCTCGACACTACGCTGCTTCACGACCTTCTTCACGCCTTCTGCATGGATGTCACCAAACAACGCTATGCGAATTTCACCGAGGTCCTGGCCTATTGCCGCTATTCAGCCAACCCGGTCGGACGGCTGCTATTGCAGCTAGACGGCCAAACCGACTCCGAGCTTATGGAGCAATCGGATGCCGTCTGCAGCGCGCTGCAACTCATAAATTTCTATCAGGATTTGACTCAGGACTATGAAGAAAACGACCGCATCTATCTGTCTCAGGATGAGATGAGGGCACACAGCATCGAAGAAGAACAAATCGCGAATCAAGTATCGGACCAAGCCATGCGAAAGCTCATGTCCATGCAGTTCCGGCGTTGCCGTGAACTCATGTGCGCGGGCGCCCCACTCGCCTGGCAGATCAAGGGACAGCTCGGTCTCGAACTCAGGTTGACTATCCTGGGCGGACTGCGCGTGCTCGATCGACTGGAATGGCAATCCGACCTGTTCAGCCGGCCGAGACTGCGCCCCTGGGATTACGCTCGGATGTTTACGCGGGCGCTGATGCCCTTGCCGCCGAAAGCGTAACGCCTAGGATGATGGTGAGGAACGAACCCCATCCTACGAATTCAACTCATCCGTTCAGCGACAACGTCCCCGTCAACTCCGAAACATTTCCTATCCCATGCCGGTCCAGATATTCCCGAACCCCCTTGTTGATCTCCTCACAGACCAGGGGATCGTAGAATAGGGCCGTGCCTACGCCAACGGCACTAGCCCCGGCAATCAGGAATTCAATGGCGTCAGTGGCGTTCGCTACGCCGCCTTGGCCGATAATCGGGACCCCGTGCTGCTTACAGACCTGATAGACCTGGTGCACCTTGAGCAGGGCCACGGGCTTGATGGCTGGGCCGGAAAGACCGCCCTGGTTGTTGCCGATGACGGGACGGCGTGTTTCGGCATCGATGGCCATGCCCATCAAGGTGTTGATAACGGCAAAAGCGTCGGTGCCCGCCTCGATACAGCGCCGGGCGTTATGGGCAATATCGGTCTGATTTGGGGACAGCTTGGTGATGATGGGCTTGCCGGTCTCGGCGCGGCAAGCCTCGACCACACGGGCCGACATATCAGGGTCGTTACCGAAGGCGACGCCCCCTTCCTTAACATTAGGGCAAGAGATGTTAATCTCGATGGCGTCAATGGCGGAGTCGTCGAAGATCCGCGTCACCTCACGGTATTCCTCGATCGTGGAACCTGAGACATTGGCGATAAAACGCGTGCTGGAAAAATCCAGTCCCGGCAGGATATTATCAACGACATGGCGTACGCCCGGATTCTGCAGGCCAATGGCGTTCAACATCCCCATCGGTGTCTCGGCAATGCGATGCGGCGGATTTCCAAGCCGGGCCGAACCGGTCGTGCCCTTCAGGCAAACGGCGCCTACCGATGCATGGGTAAAACCCTCGATACGGGTATACTCGTCACCGAACCCAACGCAGCCCGAAAGCAACACCAATGGGGTGGCAAACGGTATACCGCAGAAATCGACCCGAAGGGCGTCCTCCCCGATCTCCACGTTCGGGCCGCTATCTGCAGCGTCGCCCTTTTCAATCACATCCGAGGTCACTGAACCCTTAACCTATGACACAAAATCATGTTTCACATCGTCCTCTTTGAGCCGGAGATCCCCCCGAATACCGGCAACATTATACGCCTGTGCGCCAACACGGGGGCAAGCCTGCATATGATCGAACCACTTGGCTTCACGCTCGACGACCGCCGACTGCGTCGCGCCGGTCTCGACTATCATGAGTTCGCGCCCGTCCGGACCTACGAGAGTTTCGATGGATTTGTCGAACAGGTATCGCCCTGTCGGTTGTTCGCAATCTCAACGCGAGGCGCGACCCGTTACGATGATGTCGACTACCGAGATGGCGATGCCCTCATCCTGGGCCCGGAGACCCGTGGGCTACCGGACGAGGTCATGGCACGCTGTGATTCAGGCGGGAGCCTACGCATCCCGATGCAACCCAACAGCCGCAGCCTGAATCTATCGAATGCGGCGGCAGTCGTGCTATACGAGGCTTGGCGGCAACAGGGGTTTTGCTGAAAGGCAGAGGAAAGTAAGGACACAAAGTCGAAATCGCGAAGCGATTGAAACACTTTATTCTGTTATCTTTCCTCTGCCCTCTAATGATAATTAGACGGCCGCTTTTCCAGACTCTCGAAACCCAGATTCTCGAGACCATGATTGTCAAGTTCATGGTCATAGACGGCCTCGATCTCCATGATGCGCTCGGCCCGATCAACAGGATCCAACGCCATGTAGGCATCCTCGCCAATCTGCTTGCAGAGATCACGAACGGCCAGTTTGAAGGCCAGCGTCCCCCAAAAGACCGATTCTTCATATTCGTCGATATCACTCATCATGCCGGTATCATCGAAGCTTGGACTCAGACGCAGTCGTCCCGACTCCGGATCCTCAACGACCAGCGAGCCTTGACCGCCCTCCGCCGCGATCTTCAGTAGTTTCTGATAGAGTCCCTCATAACGGGTCAGAGCTTCACCAGGCGGATCGCTATGGGCGCCCAGCACCCAGGCCGCGATCTCGATCATTTCAAGCAGTTGACGGTATTCGTCTTTATTCAGGTTCATCTTCATCCGCATTAGTCACTCGCCGTATCCTGTCTGAGATCATACTCTTGCATCACGGCAAGCGCATCTCCGCATCCTCGAAGGTGCCATCTTTGGCGTCGGCATGACAGGCCGTACAATCGCCATGGCCATGCACCTTTTTCCAGTCAGCGGCGCTGATCTCGTGGTGCTTCTGCTTCCAGTACGGGGTCTCGGTGACTTGCAGCGGAGACTCATGAGGTGGTATCGAGTCGAAAATCTTTCGGGCCGGCTCGGTCAAGCGATTGTCCGCGGCGTGATTGACAAGAAACTTTTCGATCACGGCCAGCGTATCCTCATCGATATCCAGATCCTCATCAAAGTGCTTGTGCTGCTCCTCGATCATCCGCTTCCACGAGCGCGCCGGCAGCAGCGTAGGATGGTAGAGCATATGGCAGTCACTGCATTCCGAGCGCCACACATCGTCGGTCGGCAACTGGGTCCCCGCAAAGGGCAGGAAGGGATTGTCCTTGGTCGACGTCACGTAACCGCGGAAGAAGTAGCCGGCAAAGAGCAACATCGCAACCATGACGACGACGCCCACAATGCCCCTATGGGTTACGTGTCCTTCGCCAACACCATCGCCGCCATCCTTATAGCCGGTAATCATGGCCACCGCCAGGTTCTCCTTGTGCCAGAAACTCTCGACAATAACGCCGCAGAGATGCAGGCCGACGACCGCCAGCAGGGCCCATGCCAGGAATTCATGCACGGGCCTGGCCAAATCGCCCATGGCCCAGGTTACATAACGGGAAAGCGGCCCGTGTCCTTCCTCGCCGCCAAACAGCAAGATGCCGAAGACCGTGACAAGCAAGGTCAACGTGATCATCAAAAAGATGGCCCATGACCCAGCTGGATTGTGACCGAGGTGGCGCGCCGCCTGACCATTGAGCAAGCCCTTCAAATAGGCCGTCACCGATGGCCATTCATAGGCGAAGGTGCGGAAACGGGCATGATGCGTCCCAAAGATGCCCCACCCCAGTCTGAACATCAACAACGCGAACGTGGAGTACCCCGCAAAGACATGGATGTAGAGATAGCGATCATCGTCCGAGGTCAACCAGCAAGCGGCGACGCTCAAGACCAGCAGCCAATGAAACACTCGCGTCGGCAGATCCCAGACGAGCACTCTGTCTTTTTGTTCCGTCATAACTACACCATATGAAAATGTTCTGATTAATACTATCGGCTCGATAACCGACGGCATCATAGGCAATGCGATACGATACGCTAGATCAATACGGTTTTGTGTACATCTGTTTCAGAAATCCGCCCACAAACGATCAGATGACGATCCGTAGGCTCCGAGACCGAAAGTTCCGTCAGGCCTGAGGCTGCCAATTGCGCCGTCACCTCGTCAAGGCGATAGGCCGCCAATAGTGAATGGTAGAAATCGTGGCGTAGGACTTCCGGCTCGTCAGCCGCATACTCATTCACCAATGCTCGCGCCGCATACTCGGATTCCGGCCGACGGAGGTCCATGATGAAGACCGCGGCACCCGGCCGCCCCAGCTGCTTGATCACGCGCCAAAGATCCATAGGATCGTTTAGATGGTGCAAGATGCTGTTGCTGATGATCGCGTCGTAGGCCGTGAGTTCGGAAAGATCGTCTGGGATGTGGCCTTGGATGAGATGAACCCGCTCGGTCAGCCCAGCCGACAACAGTCGCCGACGCGCAAGTTCGATCATGGCCACCGATCCATCGACAGCGTCGAAACGGTCAAAGGAAAGGCGACCAGCCAATCGCGCCACGATATCGCCCGGCCCGCAGCCCAGGTCCAAAATATGCCGGGGATCAACCTGAATGGATTCAAAAAATACCAGACAGTCCTCGACAAACATCGTATGAGGCTGTTCAAAATCCGCCTCGGCATAAGCCAAGGCCTGATCCGGATCATCCATGAGTTCAGGTTCGGGGCGTCGTTTCATTGAAATTAAAGACCGCAACCAGCGCGATGAGTTCCGCGCCAATCAGTTTGGCAAGCAGGATTCGCCCTGATACAGATCCTCGATGCGCTCCCGTGCACGCACCAAATGACATTGATCACCATCGACCATAACCTCAGCCGCACGCGGCCGACTGTTATAGTTTGAACTCATCGTGAAACCATATGCCCCGGCGGAACGTACGGCGAGGAGATCTCCTTGAACTATCGCCAACTGCCGCTCCTTACCCAGGAAATCTCCGGTCTCGCAGACAGGTCCCACGACATCGTAAGTCCGCACGACCGCGTCGGAGTGTTCCCGAACGGGCACGATTGCCTGCCAGGCGCCATAGAGCGCTGGCCTCAGCAAATCGTTCATGGCTGCATCGACAACCGCAAAATAGCGCCCGGATTGATCCTTGAGATATTCGACCCGGGTCAGCAGCACGCCGGCGTTCGCCGCGATCGCGCGCCCCGGTTCAACGATGATTTCATAGTCAATTCCCTCAAGCCGGCTACGCAGAGCCTCGACATATTCGGCCGGCAACGGCGGCGTCTCATGCTGATAACGCACGCCCAACCCGCCACCGAGGTCGAGATGACGCAGCGTAATGCCCTGCCCTTTGAGCGCATTGGCCAGATGGAGCACTCGATCAAGCGCATCGACATAGGGCGCCGTATCGGTCAGCTGGGAGCCGATATGACAATCCAGACCGACGACATCAAGGCCCGCCAGTGTCACGGCCTTTTGATAAACCTGTATGGCCTCCTCGAACGGGATCCCGAACTTATTGTCGCGGAGGCCTGTCGAGATATAGGGATGGGTCCGGGCATCCACATCCGGATTGATGCGCAACGATACGGGCGCACGCCGCCCCATCGCGCGGGCGATCTCGTCGATGCGTTCCAGCTCGCTGACTGACTCGACATTAAAACAACGAATCCCGGCATCAAGCGCCTGTCGGATCTCATCGGCTGCCTTACCCACTCCAGAAAAAACGACCTTGGATGACTCCCCACCGGCCTTCAATACCCTCGCCAGTTCGCCTCCCGAAACAATGTCGAATCCCGAACCGAGGCGACCCAATAGGTTCAAAATCGCCAAATTGGAATTGGCCTTGACCGCATAACAGATCAGATGAGGGCGATCGCCAAAGGCATCGTCGAAGGCATGCCAATGACGCTCGATCGTGGCTCGAGAATAGACATAACACGGCGTCCCGAAGCGCTCGCCAATCGACTCCAACGCCACGCCCTCGGCGCACAAGCGGCCGTCTACATAATTGAAAAAATCCATCGAACCCCTGGATACGAGCTAGTCAGACAAGGCAGCCGAAGACTTGGCGTCCGCCTCGTCCGGCAAATATAACGGGCCTTTCTGCCCACAAGCGGACAAGAGCAGGATCAGCAAGACAAGAAACGGCAGGAAATGGCGCAAGGACTCGGCCCTCAAGTAAATGAGTATCAATCTTAGCAAAGAATTCCGTAGACACAGAGTACCTGGACGTCGGGAGCCTCTGATCCACAAAAAACCCGAAAAAAAGCCCCGCCAAAAAAGACGGGGCGCAAGATGAGTGATTAAGGGGTTTTGGAAGCTATATAGTTTCGGCGTTTAAGAATGGCCGTGGTTGTGCATCTCGTCGTCATGTCCAGAATGGACATGTCCATGGTCATCTAGTTCGTCCGCTTTGTGAGGGTGACCGTGTCCACCACCCGCGTGATCATGTTCGTGCTCGTGTTCGTGGTCATGGCCGTGGGCATGGGTATGTGAGTGCGGATGCGCATGCTCGGTCCCATCCGGATGGTGATGTTTGTGTTCGTGTTCATGACCGTGTTCGTGTTCATGGCTGTGGGTATGGGGATGATTGTCTTTCATGGGTTTTCCTCCGTTAAGGGTTGTACCGGCCGAGACCCTGACCGGCGGATCCAAGGTCATTCCCTGGTCTCGGTTCCGACAAGGCGCGTCCATTCGCCGGTTCTCGTTTAGTATTTTCGAGTTCACCCACGCCCAAAGCGCGACTTACGCAAGGGAATCACCCGACCATCCCAGGAAGGCAGAAATGATCCCTGTCCAGGAACACTGCAAAAACATTCCGGATGCCGAGACGAGTCACCATCACAAAATCGCTCCTGAGTTTTTTTTGCTCCGTATATCCCTTTGAAAATCCGTTTGAACATAAAGACTCCTCCTTCTCGATTTGATCTGAACCGCGGAGACCCGATTGGGCTTACTCGTATGCGGTATGATTAAAATATTTTACGTATTACTTTCTTTGTCAAGTCTAAAGCACATGGAAAAAGGCTGGAATACGGGCTCACGAACGAGCCAAATAAAGAATCAGATCTATTCGACGGAGGATCGGATGGCTGTCAGCTCGGCGCGCAGGCGCACCGGGTCTACGCTATGAGCGCGCCCCTGACGTTGGGGAGCGGCCCAAACCGGATCAGGGAAATGGCGATCGTCGGCAAAACGGGGAATGACATGCCAGTGCAAGTGGGGCGCCTGATTGCCGAGCGAGGCAAGATTGACCTTGTCGGGCATCATGACCGCACGCAGAACGGCCTCAACATCCCAGACGACAGCCATCAGATGCGCTCGATCCTCTTCGGCAAGATCGGTCATCTCGGCGACATGAGCCGCCCAGATCACCCGGCAAAAGCCAGGATAATCGCTATCATGGCATAGGATGACGCGGCATCGGTCATCGGACCATAGCTGGGTCCAATCGTCCCCTTCAGGAGCACAGAGCGGGCATGACGTCATCGGAGCAACACCGAAAGCCTCTAACCCTGTGGCGGTATCGTATCCGAGAATGAAGGACGCCGCCCCATAGCCGTCAACCAGCGCGCCAACTCGAGGTGCTGTGCCCGCCAGTCATGAGGGTAGCGTAAGTCGGTATAGTCCAACGCCACCGCCATGGCAATATCGGCCATGGTCAGATCGGCCCCGCATAGGAATTCATCACGCGATAAGTGCGCACTGGCAAACTCCAAGGCCGCCGCAACCTTACCCTCTTGACGGGCGATAAAGGTCTTATCCTGCTTGTCCTCGTCGCGCCGAGACTCAAGCAGGCGCGCAACCACGGCATCGGCGATACCATCACCCAGTGCGTGCCAGCGCTGTACTTGCCAACGCATCTCAGTATCCCCCGGAATCAGAGGCATCGCTACCAGACTATCAAGGTAATCGACGATCATTGGCGAATTGAATAATACCTCGCCATTATCAAGTTCAAGCAGCGGCACCTTGCCAAGCGGATTCAGCGTAGCAACCCTGGCATTAGGATCCAAGGGTGACTCCTCAATAAATTCATGAGCAATAGACAGCTCAATCAAAGCGATACGCACCTTGCGGGCATATGGGGAGGTCAACGAAGCATAGAGTTTCATAGTGGTCCCTGTAGACGGTATTTTCGTGCCAAGGGCGATGCGTCCGCACAGGATGCCCTTATCCACCCAATCCAGGCCAATGATAGCCTTGAATGAACATCTGGGGAACAGCCTCCGATCATCGCCTCACAACTTGGTCTCATGGACCAATAATGAGATTAGGGTTGAATCATTAGTTCTTCAGGCTTCTTGAGATTGTTCGGGGTGACCCAGTAATCTTGCCTGAGTTTCATCAGGTGCTTGGCAATCGCAATGGCCTCAGCATTGGGCATATGGCGAAACACGGGCATTACACGCTTAGGATTGATCGGGGTCGTGACATAGTTCACGATGCCGTTAAGTCCACGCAGCGATAGGATATTCGCCGGTGTGCGGCTTTCCAGCATACCGGTGCCGTCCTCACCGTGACAGCCCGCGCAATGGTAATTAAAGAGCGCCTGGCCAGTCTTCAGGCTCGGGTGATCATGATCGTCCGGTAGGGGTTTAGAACAGGCGGTCAGCGCCGTGCATAGCATCAACCCGACCATTGGCCATATACAACGAATCATACGTGATCCCATCTTATCCATACATATCACCCTCACCCCAGCCCTATCCTCTCAAGGGGAGAGGGAGTAAAAGCAACATTGCCGCCTAAAGGCGTGGGATTTCAAATCCCCTATTCAAAAACATTAAATTGAAACAAGTAATACGGGTGATTTGCATAATAAAACCATATATTGTCTAATAATTACAGCAAGATCTCGCCAAAATAGAGCTAAGAAACGCGTACATCTTATTTTGAACACGAATCATATTAGTCCCAAAACCTCCTAGTCACGGCAAGACGCCTGTCCACGACAAGAGACCTTCTTCGCATTCTTTGGAACCTGGAGAGAATACATACAATGCAACAAGAGAAACCGCAACAGGATTACGGTGACGACCCCTTGGCCGTCCGAGAGTCCGGTAAATATCAAGAGGAATACGTCCATTCCTTCGTCGACAAATGGGATGAGCTCATCGACTGGAGCGGCCGCGCTGAGGCCGAAGGCGGATTTTTCATTAAACAACTCAAAGAAATGGGCGCCAAAAAGGTGCTCGATGTCGCAACCGGCACCGGCTTCCACTCCGTACAGTTGATACGCGCCGGCTTCGAGGTCACTAGCGTGGATGGCAGCCCTATCATGCTGGCCAAGGCCTTCGAGAACGCCCGCCGCCACGGTCATATCCTGCGTACGATTCAGGCCGACTGGCGCTTTCTGAATCGTAGCGTGCACGACCTCTACGATGCGGTCGTCTGCCTCGGCAACTCCTTCACCCACCTGCATGACGAGAACGACCGCCGCAAGGCCCTGGCCGAATACTATGCGACCTTGCGTCACGACGGGGTCCTGATCCTCGATCAGCGCAATTACGATGCGCTCCTCGACAAGAAAGTCGAGCCCTCCCACAATTATTACTACTGCGGCGACAATGTTTCTGCCACACCGGAACATGTCGACGAATCGCTAGCACGATTCCGTTACAATTTCGCCGATGGTTCCGAGTTCCACCTCAACATGTTCCCGTTGCGCAAGGCCTACGTCAGGCGCCTCATGAAGGAGGTCGGTTTTCAACGAGTTACAACCTACGGCGACTTCCAGGAGACCTATCGCGATAAAGAGCCGGACTTTTTTATCCACGTCGCCGAAAAGAAATATGTCCCGACCGGGGACGCATCGTGAGCAAAGACTATTCTGTAGTCGTCAAAACGGCACAGGAGTACTACAACAGCGACGATGCAGACCGTTTCTACTTCCATATTTGGGGTGGACAGGATATCCATATCGGACTGTATCATCACGATCAGGAGGAGATCGCCCAGGCCAGCGAACGCACGGTCACGACCATGCTCGGATACATCCGGCAGCGGGCGCAGGGTAGCGAAGACGCGGACTTTCGAGCTATAGATCTGGGTGCCGGCTATGGCGGCGCCGCACGTGCCCTTGCCCGCTCGCATAGGTGCCCGGTGACCTGCATCAATCTCAGCGAGGCTCAAAATGCGCGTAACCGGCGCTTATCGGAGGACGCCGGTCTAGGCGAATTTATCGATGTCGTGGATGCGAGCTTCGAGGACATCCCCTGCCCCGATCAAAGATTTGATCTGGCCTGGTCCCAGGATGCGATCCTGCACTCCGGTCAACGGGCTCAGGTGTTCGATGAAATCGATCGCGTGCTCAAACCTGGCGGGGAGCTGATTTTCACCGACCCCATGCAGGCCGACGACTGCCCTGATGGGGTTCTGCAACCGGTATTGGATCGCATCCATCTCGATTCCCTGGGATCGTTCGCCTTCTATCGCGAGCAGGCTCGGCGCCTGGGCTGGCAGGAGTTACACGTCGAGGATCTGACCCATCAGCTCGTACGCCATTACAGCCGTGTTCGCGAGGAACTCGAACACCGACGGGACGAACTCGAGAAGATCGTCTCTCCAGATTACATCGACCGCATGGCCCAGGGGCTCGGCCATTGGATCGAGGCTGGCGAAAAAGGCTACCTGGCCTGGGGCATTATGCATTTTCGTAAAACCTAACTGGCGCCCCCGGATGCCCGAAACTAGCCGTCTCTGGCGCTTTCACGGCGGACGGGAACAGCCCCTATTAGAGCTCTGCCCCAGGGTCTTTGTCTCTGCTAGCGTGCTAATCCTGGCCTTCGTCGTCCTGTCGCTAACATTTCTGGATACCTTTTCCGGTACAGTCACCGCGCTGCAACACTGGATCGCGGACCGCTTCGGCTGGATGTTCGTGCTGACCGTAAACGTCGTGCTGGGTTATCTTGTCTACTTGGCGCTGTCACCCTACGGCAGGATACGCCTAGGCGGAGACGAGGCTCGTCCGGAGTTTACCCGCGCCGGCTGGCTTGCCATGTTGTTCTCCGCGGGTATGGGTATCGGTCTGATGTTCTACGGTGTCGCCGAACCCATGTATCACCTCGCGAATCCGCCGCATGGCGCCCAGGCCTATTCCACAGCCGCTTATGAGGACGCCATCAAGACAACATTCCTGCACTGGGGATTGCATGCCTGGGGTATCTACACGCTCATGGCTCTGAGCCTGGCCTATTTCGCTTACAACCGGCATCAACCACTCAGCATCCGCTCGATTTTCGAGCCTCTGCTCGGTGATCGCATTCATGGCTGGGCGGGCCACGTCATCGATACTACTGCGGCCGTCGCGACCCTGTTCGGCGTTGCGACCTCGCTCGGACTTGGCGTAATCCAGGTCAACGCTGGGCTCAACCACGTACTTGGCGTTCCAGTGGATACCGGGGTCCAAGTCTTGCTCATCATCGTCATCACAGCTATTGCGACCCTCTCGGTCGTCCTCGGACTGACCAAGGGCATCAAACGCCTGTCGACGGCAAATATGTGGCTCGCCGGCCTGCTGCTTTGCTTCATCTTCGTGGTCGGGCCGACGATATTCATCCTCAACGGGCTGGTCGAAAACGTCGGGCTATACCTTGATGGCTTCTTCCGTAACGCTTTCTGGAACGAAACCTATACCCGAGGCAACTGGCAGGACGGTTGGACCATCTTCTACTGGGGCTGGTGGATTGCCTGGGCGCCATTCGTCGGTATGTTCATCGCACGCATATCCAAGGGACGCACTATTCGCGAATTCATTGCCACTGTGCTATTGGTCTCGACCTTGATCACCTTCGTCTGGATCACGGTGTTCGGCGACTCAGCCATGTATATAGAACTCTCGGGCCCTGGCGGCCTGGCCGACGCCGTCAGCACCGATCTGGCTCGCTCCCTGTTCGTCTTCCTAGAGGAACTACCCAAGTCGGTGCACATCGCGCTGCCCCACGCCTTGATCTCGGCTGTGAGCATACTGGCCTGCATCGTCGTAATCACTTTTTTCGTGACCTCCTCGGATTCGGGCTCATTGGTCATCGACATCATCACGGCCGGCGGACACCACAACCCTCCCGTGTTGCAACGCGTCTACTGGGCTAGCATCGAAGGCATTGTGGCCGCCATCCTGCTGGTCGGCGGCGGTCTGACAGCGTTACAAACCGCGGCCATCTCCTCGGGACTGCCCTTCATGTTCCTGTTGCTGCTCTCCACCTATTGCCTGCACAAGGCCCTGAAAACCCCCTCCAACGCTTGCGTATTTGCCGATACGGCCGATAGCACTGAGAATCGCTGATCATTTGCGAGCCAAACCCTGACGGTCTCCGGGATCGAAGGGCACCGCTCACGAACTGTTCAGCGATCCCTAAGGCGCCTACGTATGGACAAAAACTCCTAAAACAGGTACAATTTGGCGCTTGTTTTTTCAATAAATTCACCTTGTTAGGGGGTATGAATGTCTGGTTCCTGGGACAAGAAGAGCGGTGCAAGCAGTTGGGATCTGCCGGAAGGCATGGATCCGATGAAGGTCATGCAGGTCGCATCGGCCTACTGGAATTCCTGTGTATTGCATGCCGCCAATCGATTGAACGTCTTCGATATTTTGGGCGATGGGAAAAAGGATCTCGACACCCTGACCCGCGAAACCGAATCTGACCGTCGCTGTCTCGGCGCCCTGCTGAGCGCCCTGGTCTCCATCGGATTTCTGGATCGCGACGGCGATACCTTCATGAACAACGAGTTCACGAAGACCTTCCTGACCACCTCGAGCAAGTTCTATCAGGGCGGCATCGTCTACATGTTCGAAAACTGGTACGAGGCCTGGGGCGGACTCTACGAGACCGTCAAGACCGGCACGCCTTCGGCCCTGATGCACAAGGAATACTCCGATCAGGAGACTCGCGACTACATGATGGGCATGCACAACCGCGCCCTATCGCAGTCCGATGTCCTGACCAAGTTATTCGATCTCTCCGGCAAGAAGCAGATTATGGACGTCGGCTGCGGCCCGGCGACCTTCGCCGTCAAGTTCTGCGAGGCCTATCCGGGACTCAAGGCCATCGCCATGGACCGCGAGCAGAACATCCAAATCGCAGGCGAGATTGTCGCCCAATACAACATGCAGGATACCGTGGAGCTTGTCGTGGGTGACTACAACACCGACAGCCTGAGCCTCGGCACGGGCAATGACGCCATGTTGCTGTCGTCCATGACCAACCAGGAATCGCCGGAGAACATCCGCGCCCTGCTGAAGAAGTGCTACGACTCGATGAACAAGGACGGCGTCATCATGATCCAGGAGCAGTTGCTCCACGCCGACAAGAAGGGACCTCCTCTGGCCGCCCTGATCGGCGTCAACCAGATCATCAATACCGTCGCCGGCTCTTCCTACTCGACGTCCGAGATGGAAAACATCCTGCGTGATGTCGGTTTCGTCGGGGTCAAATCCGAGCAGATGGATCCGCCGAGCCCCTTCATCATGGTCAGCGGCTGGAAGCGCTAACACTGATAGAAGAATAGCTTTCCGGGCGCCATTTAATCGCCCGGCCACTTCAAGGGGAGACTGGTGTCTCCCCTTTTTTTACCTCCGACCCATTCCTGATTAATATTGTCGGGTAGATGGACAGACCACTGACCGGCCGTGATAGAATTTTCCTATATCAATCAACGTGAGCGATAAGACATGTCGACATTCCGAAAGCCCACCCTGGGACAGAGCTTCCACCCACCTCAACGTACCCTCATGGGCCCCGGCCCATCCGATGTCAGCGCCAGGGTCCTCGCGGCCATGGGCCGACCTACGATCGGCCACCTGGACCCTGAGTTCATCCGCATGATGGATGAGACAAAATCCCTGCTCCAATATGCCTTCCAAACTCAGAATGCGTTGACAATGCCCGTCTCGGCGCCGGGTTCGGCCGGCATGGAAACTTGCTTCGCCAACCTTCTTGAGCCGGATGATAAGGCCGTTGTCTGCCAAAATGGCGTATTCGGCGGTCGCATGAAAGAGAATGTCGAACGCTGCGGCGCAGAGGCCGTCATGGTAGAGGATGAATGGGGCCGGGCCATCGATCTCGACAAGGTCAAAGCCGCTCTCAAGGCAAACCCGGACACCAAGGTCCTCGCCTTCGTCCACGCCGAGACCTCGACGGGCGCCATCTCGGACGCCAAGGGGCTCGCCACCCTTGCCCGCCAACATGATTGCCTAACCATCGCCGATACCGTGACCTCCCTGGGCGGCTCGCCTGTGCTCGCCGACGAATGGGGCCTGGACGCGGTCTATTCTGGCACCCAGAAGTGTCTTTCCTGTACTCCCGGCCTGTCACCGGTCACGTTCAGCGAACGCGCCACCGAAACCATTCGAAATCGTAAGCAGAAGGTCCAGAGCTGGTTTCTCGATCTCAACCTCGTCATGGGTTACTGGGGCCCCGGCGCTAAACGCGCCTACCACCACACGGCGCCGATCAACGCCCTCTACGGGCTCCACGAGGCCCTCCTGATCCTCATGGAAGAGGGCCTGGAGGCGTCCTGGGCGCGCCACAATCACCACCACCTGGCGCTGCGCGCCGGACTCGAGGTCCTCGGTGTAAATTTCATCGTCCCCGAGGCGGATCGCCTGCCCCAGCTCAATGCCGTCTCGATTCCCGAAGGTGTCGACGACGCAGCAGTACGCGGTCGCCTGCTCGCCGACTACGACCTCGAGATCGGCGCCGGACTCGGGCCGATGGCCGGCAAAGTCTGGCGCATCGGCCTCATGGGCCACGCCTCATCGGCGCGCAACGTCCGCTATTGCCTGGGCGCGCTGGGACAAGTCCTGAACGACTGCGGCAAGAAATGCGATGCCGCAAGCGCAGTACAGGCGGCCAACCATATACTAAGGGATCTCTGACCGAGGTGCCCGAAAATGGGCCGAAGGCTCCGCCCTACCGACCTCAGCCCGCCTCCCCCACATCGCCGAAGTCCTCGGCGTCCGCCGCGCCTGGCTCATGGACGGCGAGGGATCGATGCACCCAACGACCGTCAAAGTCTCGGAAGATGGCCCCTACTCCAAGGATCAATCCGATGCGGAAATGAGTGTTTCCGTTGAGGAGATTAAGTTGATTCATGAGTATCGGGCACTGACGGTGAAGCAGCGGGAGGCTATTCGGTATTTTGTGGAGTTGTTGAGAGCGGGATGAACAGAGCCTTGATCGCTCAAAAACGTAGCCTGACCCACCTGTTAAATATCGGGACTCAGTCAA
>CAZASZ010000036.1:0-19644 GCA_964487925.1 uncultured Gammaproteobacteria bacterium | reverse complement strand
GTCCATCGTTTACGGGAACGACGGATCCAAGACCGCACTGCACTTTGCAACCAACTCCGTGGCCTACTGGCTGAATACGGCCTCACACTCCCAACCGGCATCAACGTATTACGTCGGCGTTTGCCCGAATTGATGGAAGATGCCGAAAATGGCTTGAGCACGTTGTTTCGCCAGCTATTGGCTCAGTGCTATCAGCAACTACGAGAAATTGATGAGCATATTGACCAGTATACGCGTGTGCTGATAAATCAGAGCCGGCACGATGATGCGTGTCAACGGCTACAAACCATTCCCGGATTTGGTCCTATCGTTGCCAGCGCCTTTCACAGTGTCATCGGCCACGGCGCGCCCTACCGACGCGGGCGAGATGTATCCGCTTCGTTAGGGCTAGTGCCCAAACAACACAGCAGCGGCGGTAAATCAGTTCTGCTGGGTATCAGTAAGCGCGGAGACCGTTATCTGCGTAGCCTGCTCGTGCAAGGGGCTCGCGCAGTCTTGATTCAAGCGGTCAACAAAGACCACCCTTTGAGTCTCTGGATCAATAAGATCAAGTCAGATCGCGGCACCAATAAGGCAATTGTCCCATTCGCAAACAAAATGGCCAGAATAGGATGGGCCATCTTAGCAAATAAAACCACTTATCAAGTGGCATAACTCTAACCAGGATAAACGCTATAGGGCAGCATTACCTGCCAACGATTGCAAAGACAATGTAAACGATAACACCACAGATAAAACTGGCGTATTGAAAACCTGTTAGTCCGTGCGGTTAAAGAAAACCAACCTATCGAAAAGGACAATACTCGCGTATTTTATCGTGGCCAGAGGTGAAACCTCATTAACAGGCCGAATATACGAGCGCAATCCTGTCCCTGTTTTCACACGCATTGTTTTGCAAAACGGGAGGAGACCATATACGCGGACTACTCGCCTTCGCGTCACTTTCCATGGAGAGTAGCGATTGTAGAAATTTTGGTTCGAGTAAATTTTACCGAACTCCCGTCATTTTAAGCAGTCCTACTTGGCGAGTTGCGTCGGGCGATCCGCCCGATCTGCCTGCCGGCTATTATTTGATACGGGGTGAGGATGAATACCACAGCGGATGCACAGACAGGCCCGTCTCCCTTGCAGGAGACCTTTCAAAAACTGAAGTTGCAAATTGGGCAACGGATCCTTGGCCAAGAGGCCCTGGTCGAGCGACTGCTGATTGCCTTGCTTGCGGATGGGCACTTACTCGTTGAGGGCGCTCCCGGTCTGGCCAAGACCAGGGCGATCAAGGTGTTGAGTGAATGTATCGAGGGCGACTTCCATCGTGTCCAGTTCACACCGGATCTTTTACCCGCTGACCTCACGGGGACCGACATCTTCCGCCCCCAGGATGGCTCGTTCCATTTTCAGAAGGGACCCCTGTTTCATAACCTGGTATTGGCCGACGAGATCAATCGTGCACCTGCCAAGGTCCAGTCCGCCTTGCTTGAGGCAATGGCCGAGCGGCAGATCACCGTGGGGACATCGACCTATCCCCTCCCGAGCCTGTTTCTCGTCATGGCGACCCAGAATCCGATCGAGCAGGAGGGCACCTATCCTTTGCCCGAGGCCCAACTCGATCGCTTTCTCATGCATGTGCGGATCGAATACCCCGAGGCTGAGACGGAACACAGGATTTTGCAGCTCGCCCGCCGCGAGGCCCGCGCTGGTGAGATGTCCGCAGCCGCGATGCCCCGGGTCTCCCAATCAGATCTGTTTGCGGCGCGTCAGGAAGCGCTGGATGTCTATATGTCCGATTTGCTCGAACGTTATTTGATCGAAATCATATTGGCCACGCGCGGACCGTCTCGGTACGGTGCGGAGCTCGGTGACTGGATTCAATGGGGCGCGAGCCCGCGAGCGACGATCGCGCTCGACCGCTGTGCGCGGGTACATGCCTGGATGTCGGGGCGCGATTACGTCAGTCCCGAGGATATTCAGGCCATGGCCTATGATGTTCTTCGTCATCGGGTATTGCTCAGTTACGAGGCAGAGGCCGAGGGCCATACCCCTGATCGCATCATTGAGACCTTGCTGAACTTGATCCCGGTACCATGATCGATGCTCTGCGCCGTCACAAACCGATAACGGACTCCGTCAGCGGACGAGGATCCCGAGATGGCGTCGAGGGCGATGGTGTGGTGCGGGTCAGCCTTGCCGCACTGCTCGATCTTCGCCGCCACAGCTATGGCCTGGATCTACGCCCACGTCGGATCCTGGCACCCACGAGTGGCAGCTACTTATCGCCTTTTAAAGGGCGAGGCATGGAGTTCGACGAGGTCCGGCCCTACATGCAGGGAGACGATGTGCGTGCGATCGACTGGCGAGTCACGGCACGGAGCGGCAGACCGCACACCAAATTGTTTCGTGAGGAACGTGAACGCGCCGTTCTATTATGGGTTGATCTGCGCGCCGCGATGTTTTTTGCCACTCGCGGCGCCTATAAATCGGTGCGCGCAGCGCAGACCGCCGCCTTGTTGGGGTGGCGTACGCTTGATCGGGGCGACCGTCTCGGCGCCCTGATCTTCGACGATGATCATCACGACGAGCTACGACCCCGGCGCGGTCAGCCGCCGTTTTTGCACTTGATGCGTCGACTTTCAGGGCATCCGGCATGGGATCGCGCGGACAGATGCATTGACGAAAGCTCATCCGCACAATCCTTGAATCAATCCCTGATGCGCCTGCGCCGAGTGGCGCAACCCGGAGGACTGGTCTTTCTGGTCAGTGATTTCTCGGGGTTCGATGAGCAGGCCGCCTCCCATATCGCTCAACTTGGCCACCACAACGACGTGGTCCTCATTGATGTCCACGACCCCATGGAGTCGGAACTCCCGCAGGCAGGTCGTTATCGGGTCAGTGATGGTCGGGCGTTTATCAGCGTGGACAGCAGCGATCCGGAAAGGCGGATGCATTACCGTCGGCGTTTTGCCGCACAGAGGGGCGAACTCGAAGGGCTTTGCCGCTCCCATGGCATCGCCTTCCTGTCCCTTGCGACGTCCGATGATCCACTCAGCGTTCTGCAACGCGGGTTGGGTTTGCGCCGATGAAATCGGATCTGGCTCAGTTACACGACATTCATCTGCCCGCGCCTGTCTCCTGGTGGCCGCCGGCACCGGGTTGGTGGGCGATGGCGATCTTGTCCTTGCTGGTCGTCGGCCTCGGCTATCTGGGTTATCGCCGTCATCGGCGAAATCGCTGGCGGCGTAGCGCTCTGACGGCCCTGTCTCAGTTGCGCGACTCGGCGCCCGAGGCCTTACCCAGGCAGTTGTCAGTGTTGTTGCGGCGGGTTGCTGTCAGCCGCTTTCCGCGTCATGAGGTTGCGGGACTGACAGGTCAGGACTGGCTGACCTTCTTGGACAGGACTCTGGATGACGGGGACGCATTCCGCGCCGGGGTCGGTCAGGTATTGCGAGATGCCCCCTACCGTGCAGGAAGGGCGCCAGTGGAGCCCACGGATTTGCTTACCCTCTGCGAACGCTGGATCAGGCGGCTGCCGGATCGGGGTGGGGCATGATTCACTTCGAGTGGCCATGGGTCTTCGGCTTGGCAGTGCTGCCTTTGGTATGGCGGTTCTTGCTGCGGCCTCTCCCGGTCGCCGAGGGGGCCGCGCTTCGGGTGCCGACCGTGGGCCCTTTTGCGCTCGGAGGGGGTAACCATTCCCGAGCGGATCGACATCGCGGTTGGTTGTTGTGGCCCGCACTTGTGGCCTGGTTGCTCTTGATCAGTGCGGCAGCTCGACCGGTCTGGCTTGGTCCGCCCATCGACCTACCCGTGAGCGGACGCGATCTCATGTTGGCGGTTGACCTCTCGGGTAGTATGCAGACGCCGGACTTCGTCCTCGACGACCAACAGGTCGATCGTCTCAGTGCCGTCAAAAAGATCGCTGGCGAGTTTATCGCACGCCGGGTTGGTGACCGCCTCGGTCTGATCCTGTTCGGACTGCATGCCTACGTACAGTCACCGCTGACCTTCGATCGCAAGACCATCGATACGCTGCTGCAAGAGGCAGTCATCGGTCTGGCGGGCCAGCAAACCGCGATCGGCGAGGCCATTGGTCTTGCGGTCAAGGAGCTCAAGCGCCACCCGGATGGCAATAAGGTCCTGATCCTATTGACCGACGGCGCCAACGATGCCGGCGAGGTCGACCCACTGGCTGCGGCGGGGTTGGCAGCCAAGGAGGGGCTGACCATTTATACGATTGGTATCGGGGCGGATTCGATGGTCGTGTCCTCACTGTTCGGCAGGCAACGCGTCAATCCATCACAGGGACTCGATGAAGACACACTACGCGCCATTGCGAAGGACACCGGCGGGCGTTACTTCCGGGCGCGTGACGTCGGGGAGTTGGATAAGATCTACGCGGTCATTGATCAGCTGCAACCGGTTGATCAGGAGCACCAGACCTTTCGTCCGGAGCGCAGCCTATTCTTCTGGCCACTTGGTCTGGCAATGGGTCTGGGCGCATTGTTGCTATGGATTCGGAGTCGGGCATGATGCACGATCTTCACTTTCTGCGGCCATTCTGTTTTCTCGCCCTCGCGCCACTGGTTATCCTGCTCGCGCTCTGGTGGCGGCAAAGGCGTTCCGGACGGAACTGGGAAGCAATCGTCGATGCCGCGCTGTTGCCTCATCTATTGATTGGCGGCGCCAGGGAGCGGAACCCATGGGCTTTGGCTGCGATCGCGGTAGGGGGCGTGCTCACCGTGACGGCCCTAGCGGGACCAACCTGGACCAAGTCGCAGCAGCCTGTGTTCAGGCGGGAATCAGCCCTGGTGGTTCTGCTCGATCTGTCCCGATCCATGGACGCCGCCGACCTCAAGCCGAATCGTCTGCAGATGGCCCGTTTCAAATTGCGCGACCTCCTTGCCCGGCGTAAGGAGGGAGATACTGCGCTCGTGGTCTATGCCGCCAAGCCCTTTACGGTCACACCCCTGACCAATGACGTGGCGACGATCGAGCGCCAGCTAGGCAGCCTGAGCCCTGATTTGATGCCGGCCCAAGGCTCGCGCGCGGATCTTGCCATCACGATGGCGCAGACCCTGATGCAGGATGCCGGCGCCGTTCGCGGCGATGTTTTATTGATCACGGATGGTGTCGAGAATACGCCAGCGGATGCGCTCAAGGCCGCGACTCAAAAGCTGATCGCAGCCGGATTTCATCTGTCCTTGCTAGGGGTAGGTACCGCCGACGGGGCGCCGATACCGCGTAAGGACGGTGGATTTTTCACGGACGCGGGCGGCGCCATCGTGATCCCAAAGCTCGACGAAGGAGCGTTGGCGCGTCTGGCGGCGTCGGGTCAAGGAATCTATCGTCGCTTGGCTGTCGGCGACACGGATATTCAGGACCTGACGAAGCTATTTGACCAAGGTTGGCGGGCCAAGGCATCGAGCCGGACGGTCGGTCTCAAGAGCGACCAATGGCGTGAGGCGGGGCCCTGGCTGCTGTTACCGTTGTTGCCGCTTGCTGCGTTGGCCTTTCGACGCGGCGCCTTATTTGCTTTGTGCGCACTGTTCCTGCTGCCAATACCACGTAGCGCCCATGCCTTCGACTGGCAGGGGCTCTGGCAACGACCGGATCAACGCGGCGCCGCGGCCTTGGCACAACAAAGGCCGACCGATGCAGCCAAGTTGTTCAATGACCCTCAGTGGCGCGCGGCCGCGCACTACCGCGCAGGGGACTATCAGGCCTCGCTCAAGGATCTTGACGGACAGCCTGGCGCCGAGGCGAACTACAACCGCGGCAACGCGCTCGCGCATCTTGGTAAATATCCCGAGGCGCTAAAGGCCTACGGCGCGGCCTTGAAACAAAGGCCGGACCTAAAGGACGCGACCTATAACCGGGACCTGGTTAAGAGGTGGCTACAGCAGCAGGGGGCCAAGTCCCAAAAGGATCAGAAACGGCAGGATCGGGGCCAACAAAATCAGGGTCGGCAAGATGGAAGTCCTGACAAGGACAAGCAGGGGCAGTCGCAGTCTGGCGGCAAGGATGATCAATCCCCCGGGAATTCATCGCCGGGGGATTCCGCTCAAGGGCACGAGGGAGACAAGAAACAAGGTTCCCCAAAGGGTAAGGACGGAAACGCCGCCACCGAAAAACCGGGTAAGCGAGACGCGGCTCGGCAAGATAAGGCTCAAGCGGATCGGGCCGAGCGACGCGCCGAAGGAGATAAACAACCGATGAGCCAGGCTGATCAAGCCGCGGTGCCACCGGATGTCGGTGCTCGTGATCAGATGCAAAACGAATCCGAGCAGGCGGACGCGCAGTGGTTGCGACGGATTCCTGATGACCCTGGCGGTCTGTGGCGGCGCAAGTTCCTCTATCAATATAAACGTGAACATCAATCCCGGCAGGAAGAGGCGAATCCATGGTGATCGATCGATTGATCCGAATGAGCGGTGTGATGATCGTGGTCTGGGTGCTCTTGAGCCCCACGTCGGCATGGGCCACGTTGCAGGCCTATGTCGATCGTAACCCTGTTGCGGAGGACGAGTCTTTCATGCTGACCCTGGAAAGCGATGGTGATATCGATGGCAGACCGGATCTCTCGCCGTTGCGTCAAGACTTCGATATTCAGGAGCAGGGCAGGAACAGCAGCCTCAGCATTGTCAACGGCGCGGTCTCCCGCAAGATTCAATGGCAGATAAGTCTTATGGCTAAACGCAGCGGTAGACTGATGATTCCGGCTATTGAAGTCGGCAAGGAGCGATCCAGCCCTCTGGCCCTAGTTGTAAGTCCGGCGCGCCAGGCACCGAACGCCCCGGTCGGGGGGGGCGACCTGTTCATGGATGTGACCCTCGAGCCGCACTCGGTCTACGTCCAGCAGCAGGCGATCTATACGGTCCGGCTCTATCATGCAGTGAACCTGGGCAACGGTTCGAGTTTATCGGAGCCGACCTTTTCAGCTGGAAATGCCGTTGTCGAAAGGCTTGGCAAGGACAAGGAATTCGAGACCGTCCGTAACGGCAGGCGTTACGCCGTCCTCGAACGCAGATATGCGATTTATCCGCAAAAGAGCGGTGGCATCGAGATCCCGGCACCGGTCTTCGATGGTCAGATCGTCCAGGGGGGGCGTGGATTTTTCGCCTTCGACCCATTCAATCAGAGGGTCCGCCATAAACGTTTGCGTTCCAAGGCGCTGCATCTCGACGTCCGCGCAGTACCCACAGCCTTCCATGGCGCACAATGGTTGCCAGCGACCAGCCTGAATCTCGATGAACATTGGGCGCCGGATCCTCCGCATTTTACGGTCGGACAGGCCGTGACACGCATCCTTCGGATTCGGGCCGAGGGCCTGACGGCCTCCCAGTTACCGTCGCTGACCGAAAATGCTCCGGTCAACGGCCTTAAACAGTACCCAGACCAGCCGGCATTTTCTGACTCGCCAAGTGGTAATGGGTTGAATGGTAGTCGTACCGAGAAGATCGCCTATATCCCTCAACTGTCGGGACGCTTTCAACTGCCGGCCATCGAGATACCCTGGTGGAATACCAAGACGGACCGTCAGGAGGTGGCGCGTCTTCCGGAACGGACAATCACCATCGAGTCTGCTGCCGGGAATGGCTCGAGCCTGGCGCCCGCCGCGATGGCCGGAAATCCGGTCCCGCCTCCGGTGTCGAAGGCCCCGGCGCGGCCTTCCGAAGTCTCGCCTCGTGATGCCGGTCCCGCCTCCGGTTCGGTGGTGTCCGTGAACCCACAGGGTAAGGGGTATTGGCAGTGGATCGCATTGGTGTTGGGACTGGGATGGGTCATGACGGCTATCGCTTGGTGGTGGCGGGCGCGCAAGGTCACGCCTCAGACTACGATGACCGATGACCACGTACTTCCATTGCGCGACCTCGAGCGAACGATCCAAGCAAGGTGTCGGACCAACGACGCCGACGGAGCCAAGGCCGCGATATTGGTATGGGCGCGCCAGCGCTGGCCGGAGCGGCCCCCCTTGAGTCTGACGGCCGTCGCTCGCAACTGTCCCGACGCACTTGCCGCCGAGCTGATCGAATTAGATCGTGCACTTTATGCGTCAGGAGAAACGACATGGCGGGGCGATGCCCTATGGAGGCAGTTCACGGCTGCACCTAGATCGTCAATAGATGTGGCAAAGACGCGGGATATGGATCTGGAACCGCTCTATCCGATTTCCTGATCCGTTTGCCGCAGTCCAGGGTGTCGGTCCGCTCCCTCGGAACTTTGTCCGGTCGGATGCATTAGATTGTTAGGTCTTCGCGCCGCGTTTGTTCGGACAGGGGCGCGATAGACGGGCAAACGCCTTTCGATTGCGGCAAGGGCTTGGGAGTATCATGGAGCCATTCAATATAGTGACAATCTTGCGGGTGTTGTCTCTGTTCCTGTTCCAAATGGTGCCGGTTCATGGCTTGACCAGGAACTGGATGGCCGGTGTCTCCGTGCATGCGGTGCTCGACGACGCGGGCGGGATTCTACGATGAGCAGCGCTTACGTCGGCCGCTTCGCGCCGTCGCCGACCGGACCGTTGCATGCCGGTTCCCTGGTCGCGGCCGTCGGCAGCTATCTGGCGGCCCGTTTTGCTGGCGGGCGCTGGCTGCTGCGTATTGAGGACCTGGATCCGCCCAGGGAGGTTGCCGGCGCTGGGGAGCTGATACTAAGGAGTCTTGACGCGCATGGACTTCATTGGGACGGCCCCGTTCTATTACAGAGTGACCGGCTGGAGGCTTACCAGGAGGCACTCGAAGAACTCCGGCTGCGAGATCTCGCCTATCCGTGCAGTTGCAGCCGGAGCGAGCTGGCTGCAACTGCCGTGAGCGGTGACTTTGGTCCCATCTATCCCGGCCATTGCCGAACCGTTTCCCGTCATCCCGGTGGGCGTTATGCTTGGCGCGTGCGCACCGATGGCGAAGCGATTGCCTTTGAGGACCACCGGATCGGGCAATACGGGCAACGCCTTGAACAAGACATCGGCGATTTCGTGATCCGTCGTGCTGACGGCCTTTTTGCCTACCAACTGGCCGTGGTCGTAGACGATGCATGGCAGGGTGTTACGGAGGTCGTGCGTGGCGAAGACCTGCTGGATAACACCCCGCGCCAGATACTGTTGCAACGTCTGCTCGGATTGCCAGGTACGGACTATACGCACCTGCCGCTGGTTCGAGATGAACAAGGACAAAAGCTCAGCAAACAGACATTTGCCGTAGCGCTTGATGACAGTCAGGCGGTTGACAACCTCTTTGAGGCACTGACCGTTCTGAGTCTAGCGCCGCCACCGCAGCTGCGCGCCGCGACGGTCGATGAGCTTCTGGTGTGGGCGGTAGCGCACTGGTGTGTGCCGCCGGTAGGTTGCGGCGTGGCCTAGCTCCTCTGCGGCGTTGAAAACTCACGCTTTCAACGGGAAACGCTCAATAAGCGTGTATCGGCTTCCCTGTGGTGTAAGCTCAGAACGGTACAGGGAGATGGCATCGACTTGTTCGCGAATGTTGGGTGGCGCGTGTCTATTCAATGAGGTCATGTCCAGACTCTGTCGGCCATTCGATCGGGCCATGCTGATATGGCCTCTAAATGTCTGGGGTGACTTCCTGAGGTCGATCCGTTGCCGCGTATCCATAGTATGCCGACAACGATTGGCCAGTTCGGCCAGGGCCTGTGGCGGATCAACCCCGAACGCGCCGACCCAGAGGGTCCTCGGTCTGTCGGTACCAGGAAAGACGCCAACTCCTCGGGTCTCAATCGTGAGCGCTGGGGTTTGGCGGGCGTGTTGGTCAAGCCTTGTGCATAGTACCGGTATATCGCCAGCATCGAGCTCTCCATAAAATGCCAGCGTAACGTGCCAGTTTTCGCAGGGGATGGGTCGCCAGCCGTGCTGGGGTAACAGCGTGCGCACAGATGCCCACCAGTCTTGGAGCGGTCCCAGGATTACTCCGGATGGACGGATTGCGGCAAATACGCGGATACCCGAAGGTGGGGCTTCAGTGTTCACTCGCTTAATCTCACTTTCCCCTCATCGTTCATGATATAGATTGTTTTTTGAGCCGGAGCTTAAGGCCGCTCTGGACTATATCTTGACTCAGGCTGGTATCGAACTGCCGTTATCTGGCCGCACGGCGCGTCTCGACCAGGGGCGAACAGATAATCCATAACCTACTTAATTCGACGCCTCATAGGGCCACTCCCGCCAACCGCCGAGTAGCGGGAAATATAACCCGAGGCGAATCGGGCGATCCTCTATCTGACGCATGATGTACGCGTAGTGTTCGAGCTGGCGCCGATAGCGCAACCGTTCACGATCGAGAAAGGCATCTATGTCGCCGCCATGATGGATGCCGGTTTTATAGTCGATGATCCAGCGAGTGCCTTGTTTGTCAATGAAGGTACGGTCGATCACAATGTTTTCGATCCCGGTCTCGGTCACGGCGCTCAGGGCCAATTCACACTCTGTCTCGCGATGATCGTGTTGGAACAGCCAATGGCCACGGGCATCATGAAGTGCGAAACCCAAGGCCCTGACAACCTCTGCGGCGGCCTTCGTCAGGGCCGAATCTTGAAGACCCTGCCCCACGAGCAGCCCTCGCGCCATGGTCTTGAGCCGTTGTGTATCGAATGCCGAAAAGGCCTCCAGACCGATGGTCCCGAGTTGCTGCAGGAGTCGATGGACTGAAATCCCGATCAGGCGCGCCTCCTCGCCCGCCCAATCGAATTCAATCTCTGGGGGTGCGGGTTGTTCGATGGTGGCCCGGATTCCGCGGTGGGGGGCAGGCAGTGCCCAGTCTGCGTTGAGACGTTTGCGTACAGGATAGACACCTGCCCCGGCTTCGTCGGCTGTGCTCGTTGCCGGAGACTCGGTCGCTTGTCCGAAACAGTCCTGGAATTGGTGTTCGACAATCGGCCAGAGGCGCGCCAGCAGGCTGTCTGCTTCGGGATTTGGGAGCTCAGATTTATCTTCGCCACATTCGACATGGCCGAGCAGGTGCAGACGTCGCTTCGCGCGCGTGGTCGCGACATAGAGCAGACGGGCGTCCTCAAGACGCCGCTTGCGTCGCTCTATCTGACGCAGGAACGTAGCCATGCGACCCGGACTCTGTCCGGCGGGGCTGATCGGCGCCAATAACAGATCGGGTTCGCCGTGGGCATGGGTCCGTTCCAGCCAGGACAGTAGCGGGGTCTCCTCGGGTCGGGGCTTGCGGCCGAGGCCGGGCAGGATCACGGTGTCGAACTCCAGGCCCTTGGACTTATGCATTGTCATGACCTTGAGGCTGCCGCCGGCATGGACATCGGGCAGGGCGAAAAGCCTCTCGATGAGCGTTTCGAGGCGGTCCGGGTCGGCAAGCTCCCCAGCCACATCAAGGTCTTCGAGTAGTTGAAAAAAGACCTCGGCATCCTCCAATTCCGTCTCGTCCACCACGCAGGCGGGGCCGCCCAGGGCGAGCCAGGCGCCCTCAATGCGGTGGCGCAGGCTGACCCGGCCCGATTCCTTGATGACGGTTTCCAGCCATGGCCGTATGCGTTCGATACGGGTTCGACCATCCGGGCTGAGCCGACTGCACACGCCCGCATCACGTAGCAGGTCGATCACGGGTCGCGTCCGCTCATCAGCGGCGAGGGCGTGAAGGTCGGCGAGTGTCAGTCCACAGAACGGAGCACGCAATATCGACAGCCAGGCGATCCGGTCTCCGAAGTGATGCAGGGCCTGCGTTAGCGCGAGCAGGTCACGAACGACGGGGCGTCTGGCCAGCGATTCGATCTCCTGAGCCTGATAGCTGTGTCCGGCGCGGCGCAGCTCGGTCAGAATCGCGACAAGATGGGATCTGCTCCGCACCAGGATGGCAATCGTGCCCTCGGGGTCTTCCCGGCGAGCGGCGTCAACCACTGTGCTGACCCGTTTGGCCTCCAGCCCTGGGTCCTTGGTCAACGCTGGGTGGATAGTAACGGCCGCCCCCTGGGCACGCGCATGCCAGGCCTCGGAGGCAGCGAAGGAAATAGCGCCATCCTCGATGTCGTCCTCGGTCGGCAATACGTCGGGGAAGCTGTGGTTGATCCAGTCGACGATCCCTTGTTGTGAGCGGAAATTTACCGACAGCCGCAGCGATTCCAAGGGGATTTGGCCGATGCCGCTGCCGCGACAGGCGATGAACAAACCGACCTCGGCCTGGCGGAAGCGGTAGATCGATTGCATCGGATCGCCAACGAGGAATAGCGTGTGGTTGTCGTCAGCCTGCCAGCCTGCCGTCAGGCGGCTTATTAGCTCATGCTGCGCCAGCGAGGTGTCCTGAAATTCATCGACGAGCAGATGGCGGATGCAATGGTCGAGCGCGAGCGCGAGGTCCGTGGGCGCCTCGGGGTCTCCGAGCGCCTGGGTGGCTGCCTGCGACAGCGCCGCGAAGTCGATCTCGCCTTGGTGACGAAAGGCGATCTCGAGGTGGGCGGAGGCGATCCGGAGCAGGCTGATGAGGGCCTTGAGCGTGTCCCAATCGCTGTCTGAATAACGGTGGTCGGGCAGGCGGGTTACGGTGGCCAGCGCCTCAAGGAACGCATATTCACCCTCGATCGCTGCCAGTAGTTCCGTCATTCGACGTTTCATATCCGCATATCGATCACGTTCGGGCGGAGACATCGAACGGTCGGCAACGGGAAATCCCTGGCGGCGATCCACCTTGCGACGCCATTCAAGTTTGCCGGTCAGCAGTAGGCTTGCCAGCGCCTCCCAGACCGGCAGGTCCGCCGCGTTCGCGCCAGGGAGATGCTCAAGGTCCCGGCAGTGTGTGATCGGCGAGGCCGGGTCATCTAGGTTGGCAGCGGCGAATCTGGCAAGCTCGGGGAGCTCGGCCCGGCATGTCGGAGGAATCACCCGGACCAGATCCGCCAAGGCCTGCTCAATCAGGTGAGCCGTCGCGGTCTCAAGTTGGTCGCGGTCCAGCCTGAGGTCGTGGGGATCGGCGACATGACGCAGCCATTGGTCGCGCCGCCGGAGCATGTTTGCGATCAGGTCGCGCAGCCGATCGAGTCGGTTGTCGAGATGTCGGACCAAGTGGGCGATCTCGTTGGACCACAGCGCGCCGGACTCAATCTCGGCGATGGCATTGGCGGCTGCGGTCTGGTAGATCGGTTCGGCATCCTCTGTCACTCTGGGTACGGCGCCGAGTCCCGATAGGATCGGCATCTGACCAGCCAGCATCGCGCACAAGGAGTCGATGGTCTGTATGCGCAGGCGCGACGGGTTTTCAAGTAGCGCCCATGCCATGGCTCGATTGCGTTCGAGCGCTTTGGTCGCCAGGTCCCAGTTATGTTGATCGTGGCTGTTCTCTGGTCGAGGAGCGCGTGCCGCCTGGTGTAGGGTTTCCAATACGCGTTGACGCATTTCGGCGGCAGCCTTGCGCGTGAAGGTGATTGCGACGACCTCCTCCGGTGCGTCCGCGCCGGCGAGCAGGACTAGGAAGCGCTGGGTCAATAGGCTGGTCTTACCCGACCCAGCCGGGGCTTGAACGATAAACGAGGTCGTGGGGTCAAGCGCCCTCAGGCGTTCGGCAAGGTCTGGGGCCTCAGTCGGACGCGTCATGTCTCATCCGCCTCAATGGCCAGGCCGGGATCTCCAGAATGGAGTTCGTCGATGCGGCACAGGGTTGGCAGGGGACAGTAGTTGCAGGTCTTCGGGAAGGTCTTGGGGGACACGGCGGCCTCGCCGGAGGCGAACGACTCGGCGAGCTGGATCATGGTTGCGTGCCACCGTTCCAAGACCTCCCTCCAGCTCGTCATTTCACGCGTCGGCCGCACTTTGTCGAAAGAGGATATGCTGGGAATCAGGCCCTGCTCGGCTGCGATCCCCTTAAAGGCCGTCTCACCGGTCCGGAGCTGCGCGAAGGCGAGCGCAGCGATGGGGCCCGGCACGGCCATACTATAGAGCGGTAGCTGAGGTTCGTCGGGGCGTTCGCCAAACCATTCGGTCGGGCTGACCGATCCGGTCTTGTAGTCGATCAGCGCGAGTCGACCGTCCTCAAGTTCATCGATCCGGTCGATGACGACCCGAATTTCCAGTGCGCCGATCCTGGTCTGCACTGCCTGCTCCCTAGCCTTGACACGGAATGGAGGCCGGGTCCGCTCCAGGTCGAGCCACTCCATGACCTGAGCGAGCAGGCGTGCGGATTCGAGCTCGCGGAAACGGCCGCTCAGGGTATCCGGGTGATGCCGCGTCGCCTCTGCAAGCGCCGTATCGACCGCGCCTCGGACGAGTGTTACGAGTACAGTCCTGTCCATCTCAAGGAGTGTGGTCTGGGAGCCGAGCTCCTGCCACACTTTCTCCAACACGCGATGGATCAAGGAACCCCGAACCCGGGCATCCAAACCGATCTCGCCGGTACCGAGGGCGCGAGCGCCCAGTCGGAGTTCCGCAAATGCCCGAAACGGGCAGGCCGCCTGGTGTTTGAAGATTCCACTACCTCCGCTGACAGCCTCGATCGGTAGCGGAGGCGCGGGATCGTGCGTGAGCGTCTCCATTCGGGAGTCCCTGCGAATGGTGTCCCGCCAGGTGGCGGTCTGGTCCGGGTTGAGCGTCTCGACTGCAATCGGGGCGAGATCGGATATCAGCGGACTCGGGCCGAGGGACTCGTCGCCGCTGTTGCAGGGATAGCTGACGACGATTTCATTGGCGCTGGTTAACAGACGCTGGGTCAGCGTGCGGGCGAACTGCAGCTCACGGGCCTCACTGGCATGGGGTAGTCCCCGTGCCCGTTGCAGTGTTAGCGGGATAAACGGATTCGGGTTTGGCGGCAGTGGCCAGGCAGCATCATGCAGACCCATGATCCAGAGGTGATCGAACTGTTGCCCAACGCTCTCCAGGACGCCCATGACCTGCACAGGTGCTGGGGTGGTCTGGGCCTGAAAGGTTTTGTCTTGTGCCATGACGCTGATGAGCGTGCGGGCATCTGTCGCTGATAGCTGCGGCAGGAAGGCGTCCAGTGTCGAAAGACCGCTCAGTAGCTCACGCCAGGACTCGAGCACCTGAAACTCCTCGCTCGATAGGAGGTGTCCCTTGCACCAGCCGAGCGTAGTCAGCAGGGCGGTGAATTGTGTCGCCCAAACGGATGGCGGCGCGGGGTCGGTCAAGGCGCCTCGCAGTGATAGCCAGTCATCAAGATGGCGCGCAAGTATCGGGCAGCCGTGTGCTTGGTCAACCTGTCCGGCCATAAAAGACAGGTGCTTCAGCGTCACACTGAGTTCGCCGGACTCCCGCAGGCGTGCGTCGAGCATCGCTCTGGCTCCGGCCTCTTGTGGCCAGCCCGCGATAAATGGGGAGCGTAGCAGCTGCGCGGTCTGCGTCCGCGTGACTTTGGATTCGAGTAAGGCGAGCAACCGACTGGCCGAGTGAATCACAGGATGCTCGGCCAGTGGCAGTCCCAACGAGATATTGTAGGGTCGATCGAGATGTCCTCTGCCTGGCGCCAGGGCCTCGGGCAAGAGGCATTCATCAAGGGCCCGGGTCAAGATCGCACGCTGGCTGCCTAGTTCGGGAACAACGATGCCGATCGATGCATCCGGCGTGTCGGCGAGCCGCCGGCGCGCCCACTGCGCCATTGCTAGGGCCTCCGAACGGAGGTCGCTGCAGGCTGTTAGCTTGGGTGCGGCGTGGCGACCCGTCGGTTCGAGCCAGCGTATCCGGCAGCCGTGCTCCCTGAGCATGCTCAATAGTGCTGTGAGGGCAGGCGTTAGTTCGTCGAACCCGAACAGGATCAGCGTGGGTGGGGTCTCGATTGCTCCGGTATTGAACAGGTCGGTCAAGGTCTCCGGCAGAGCGGCCTGGGAGAGCCAGTTTCCATCGGTGCAGCGCTGTTCGAAGTGCCGGGCCCAACGCAGGAAGGCCTCGCTGTCGACATGGTAACGGAACTGCGATTGGACGTGGCCCTCGCCGATCTCCACTTCCCACGACTTGGCCAGGTTCCAGGCCGCCTGCGCCTTTCGTGCGCAGCCCGTATGCTCAAGCAACGGGCGGTGCTCCAGATCGCGTCTGATAATCCTGTCCCAGAGACAACGTTCCTGGGTTGCCGATAACAGGCGAGGCAGCTCGCTGCCAGCGCTGCTCAGCAAGGCCATCTCCCAGCATCGTTGCAGCCAGGCTTGGGTAGGCAGGGCATCGGGTGTATTCCATACACGCGCGCCACTGGCGGCGGTATGCTGCGCATAGTTCGCGCGCAAGGTGCCGGACAAACGTTTGTTGGCGGTGATCAGCGTGGCGCCCTGTCCCAGTGCGGTCAGGATGTCGGACAGGCTGCAATGTTCAGGTGTCATCCCGCGGGGTTGGGCTGACTGAGAGCCTCGAGCAGGGCGGTATCCGTGGCTGGCAGCATGAGCAGGTTCCAGCCTACATGGGCGCACTTCCGGCGCGTCTCCTCGGGCATGCCGGCGTTCACAAGGACGATGAATGGCGGTCTCCGGTCGGTATTGTCGGCGCTGCTATCCCAGTCCATACCAATCATACTCTCCGCCAAGGAACTGCGGATCAGAACGGCATCGTAGCGTGTATTGCGTATGGCCGACTCCGCCTGCGCACAGTCTTCCGCGACTTCCAGGCAGAATGACATAGCCTCAAGTCGGCTCAGGACCAGTTTTTGTTCTTCAGGATTGTCGTCGATGAGTAGCAGCAGGCCGTGTCGATGCGGCTTGCCGACCGCGACCGAATGGCGCGTTACGAAGGTTTCCCTATCTCCTTGCAGGACTGCGCGGATGCAGTCATGGAGCTGCGCGGTCGAGTAGGGTGTCGTCAGATAACCTGATATACCGGCGCGCCGGGCCTCCTCGCTATCGCCACGATATCCCGTTGTCGCGATCATGAGCATCCGCACCCGGTGGGTACGGTCATTGGAATTGACGGCTCGAGCGAGCCTGAGGCAGTTGGATCCGATCATACTGGCGTCGAACAGCAGGAGTTGGAACGGCAATTCGCCATCCTCGGCATCGAACAGGGCCTGGATGGCATGGCTGCCATCTTCGACGACATGGACGTCCATGCCGAGGCCACTGAGTTCGTCGCTGAGCCCGGTTAGCCGGGTTCGGCCGCTGGTCACGATCAGGACTCGAACGCCGTCTAGGTCCTTATGGTCGTCCTCAAGATCCATGGCATCTAGGGGGCGACGGTCGAGCGTGATCTCGAAGCTAAACGTGCTCCCCATGCCCGGCGTGCTGATGACGCCGATCTTGCCACCCATCATCTCGACGAGCTTGCGCGAGATGTTGAGCCCGAGCCCTGATCCCGGTCGACCATGGGTTTGGCGCATATGGTCGGGTTGCACGACGCTGAAGATGTTCGCCAGACGCTTGGCGTCGATGCCCTTGCCACTGTCGGAAATTTCGAAATGCAGGCGTACGGCTTCTTCGCGGGCGTCGACGACTCCGATTCGGATAAGGATCTCGCCCTTGTTGGTGTGGGTAACGGCGTTGTCGACGAGATTGAACAGGATTTGTCGCAGACGGGACGGGTCGCCGTTAAGCGTACAGGGGGTGTTGGCTGGGAGGAAATAACATAGCACCAGCTTCTTCTTGTCCATCGACAGCCGCTTTTGGGCGCGCTGGAAGGTGATCTCGACGGTACGGTAGAGACTGAACGGGATGTGCTCGAGCGTCATGTTGCCTGCGGCAATGCGCGAAAAATCGAGCACGTCGCTAATGATCGTGATGAGCCCGTAGCTTGAGGTGCGGATCTTGCCCAATAGGTTGGCCTGACTCTCGTCGAGCCGTGTCTCCTGAAGCTGAGTGGCCTGCTCGATGATGTCGTTGATTGGGGCTCGGATATCGCGGCTGATATTGGCGATGAATTCGAACTTGTTCCGAGACAGCTCCAATTCCATATCTCGAGCCTTCCGCAGTTCGAGCTCGGCGGCCTTGCGGTCGCTGATATCGCGGAAGATTCCGATAAACTGCCGCCGGCCCTCAATGCTGAATTCACTGATCGCAAGCTCCATCGCGAAGCCGGTACCGTCCTGGCGAAGACCCTCGAGATCGTGCATGGCGCCATCCATGTTCAATTGATGCAGGTCGATCGGCGTATCTGTCTCGGTTGGCCCCAGCCATTCCTTGAGGTCCGGGATAAAGGTGGACACCGGCTGACCCATGGCTGCCTCCGACGTACAACCGAAGATGTGTTCGGCTGCCGGATTGATGGTCTCAATAAGTGCGGATTCATCGATTGTGATGATCCCGTCCATGGCATTTTGCAGGACGGCTTGGACGCGACGTTGGCTGACCAATAGATTGGTCGCGGTGTTGCGGGCCTCGTTGAGCGCGTCCTGCTTCTCGGAATACATCTTGGCCAGGCGCTTGGACATTGTGTTGAACGCGCTGGCGGTTTGCGCCAACTCGTCGTTGCCGGTAATACCGATTTGGTGACCAACGTCGCCGGCAGCGATCCGACGTGTGGCGTTGCGCAGTCGCTTGAGCTGGGAATCGAAATAATTGCCAAGGAACAACGAGAATACAATTGAGATCAGGATGCCGACAACCGAAATCGTGGCTGTATTGCGATGGGCTGCGCCCATCATGCGGTCGATCGGCGCCGTGGAGAAGCCGACTTCTACATGTCCGATGATCTGCTCGTTATCAATGATCTCTGCGGCGACATCGAAGACCTCGTCATCTACGGTATCGACCATGAAGTCTTCTTCAAAGGTCTTAGATAGAATCTTTGCATCACCCCCCTTGGCGAGCAGGCCGTCGATGCCATAGATTCGGATATAGACCTCGCCTGGATGTGTCAGCGCGGTGTCGATCAATCTTTGTAGCGATGCGTTGTCTAGAGCCTGGATATGTGGACCGACGGAGGCGGCCAGGATCGCGGCTGACAGGGACGCCCGGGCGCTGAGGTCGATCTCACTCGTACTGCGCAGGAAACTCAGATTTCGCCAGGCAAGCATTGAAACCAGGAAGATCTGGATCAGAATGATTCCCAGGACGATTTTGAAGCGAAACGTCATCGTGAAGAGCCGGGGTCGATAGCCTGCCGGACAATAGACCTAGTGCAAGCGCATGGTCATGAGTTGCTCAAAGCCCATCGCGGCTCAGTGCCTCTTGCCGCCATGCCGGCCAAGGTAGTCTTCAAGACAGCTACGGATATAGGCGTAAGCGTTAGCGTACATCCCCGGCGCCGAGGCGTCCCGTTGTCCGCCGATATGCAGGGTCGTGATGCCGTTCTCGGCGATCCAGTCACTGATTTCGGCCGGCGGCGGCGGACCCTCCAGGTCGATGGCCTTGGCCGGTTTTTCATGATGGCGGGCCATTTCGACCGCGTAGGCCGTCCCGCCCTGAAGCAGGCCGCAGTAGATCAGCAGGGAGGCATCGGATTCCCGGACGTTAAAGCCAGTGCGTACGGTGTGATCCATCTCGCTGGTCTCGGTCAGGGGGTATTTGGGGTCGATTGGGCCATCGTCAGCCGCGCGCCCAGCGGGACACCAGCCGCCACATTCCAGTCCGAGCGTGATTGCCACATCGAGTGCGGCACGGTCCGCGCCGGTCTGTCCCCCTGAGATGATTTTCTTCAGCATGATGTCCCTCGCTCGTGGCTCGAAGATCTGTACGCATGACACGCCTATATTATTGATTAGTCGGAGGCACGTAAAGCGGTGCGTGCCGCGAGGCCGGCAAGGCGTTTGCCGAGGGCGCGGCACAGACGTT
>CAZASZ010000035.1:0-20583 GCA_964487925.1 uncultured Gammaproteobacteria bacterium | reverse complement strand
GCGGGGGTAGGATTTGAACCTACGACCTTCGGGTTATGAGCCCGACGAGCTACCATGCTGCTCCACCCCGCACCAGTAGGCCGAGGATAATAACAACTCGTTTCGGTATGCGCAACTCCGATATCTGGCGGCGCTGGAGCGCGTGTGTATTTTCAGACTCGTTGCATTCTGTCCTTCATAAGGTTAACATTCCGCGCTTGATTTTGAATGAGGAAGATCCGGCGTTGGCCAGGGTCGGTCCAATGACAATAAGAAGCGGTAGAGCGAGCGGAGGGGGAATCATGCGACGATCCTTGGTGGCCGGAAATTGGAAGATGAATGGGACCAGGGGCTCGGTACAGGCCCTGCTTGACGGAGTCAGGTCCGGCGTTGTCGAGGGTATTGATATCGCAGTGTGCCCCGCGTTTGTGCATATCGGTCTCGCGGCTCAGGCCTTAGAGGGCACAGCGATCGCTTGGGGCGGTCAAAACCTCTGTGACGAGGTGGGTCCGGGCGCTTTTACCGGTGAAGTTTCTGGTGACATGCTGCTCGATATGGGCTGTCGCTATGTGATTGTTGGACATTCCGAGCGCCGCAGCCTTTACGGCGAAAGTGATGAGCTGGTTGCAGCCAAGTTTGTGCTTGCCGATAGAGTGGGCTTGACGCCAATCCTTTGCGTCGGTGAGCAACTTGAGGATCGCGAGGGGGGCGTGACGGAGGCCGTTATCGATCGTCAACTGAATGCTGTTTTCGTGCAAGAGGGCGGGTTGGCGGCGCTGGCCAATGCCGTCATTGCGTATGAACCCGTGTGGGCCATTGGCACCGGGTTGACGGCGACGCCAGAACAGGCCCAGGCAGTGCATGCCTTTATCCGGGAGCGGTTGGCCGAGCATGACGAGGCCATGGCCTCTGGCATGCGTATTCTTTATGGGGGCAGCGTCAAGTCCTCGAACGCGAACGATATCTTTGTGCAAGCGGATATCGATGGTGGTCTGATCGGTGGCGCCGCGTTGCAGGCCGATGAGTTTCTGAAGATCTGTCAGGCGGCCGCGGCCGCATAACGATGACAGTTCATTAATAAGGTCACAAACGAGCGAAAATCATGTTGTCGGTATTTTTAGGGATTCATACGTTGTTGTCAGTCATCCTGATCGGGTTGATCCTGATCCAGCGTGGCAAGGGCGCCGATATCGGTGCTGCTTTTGGCAGCGGCGCCTCTCAGACTGTGTTCGGTGCGCAGGGGGCGGCATCGTTCCTGACCCGGACCACGGCCATTCTGGCAACCCTGTTTTTTATTTCCTGTCTCTGGCTGGTGCATTTGTATGGCCAGCGTGTCGTGCACAAGAGTGTGACGGAGCTTGCCGTGCCAGCGGTGACAGCGCCGGTTGATAAAGGTATGGGGGCGGGGCAGCAGTCTGACGTGCCGACTCTGCCGGTTGAATCATCGCCGGCCCAGGTGGACCCTGTTGAGCCAGACCAGAAGGCTGGTACAGGAGGCGGTCAGTAAGATGTTGGCGTCCAGCGCTGCTGGGCCGTCTATATGAATTGCCGATGTGGTGGAATTGGTAGACACGCTGTCTTGAGGGGGCAGTGGCGTAAGCCGTGCCGGTTCGAGTCCGGCCATCGGCACCATATATAGATATAATCTGTTAGTGAGCGGCGTTATATAGCCCACGGGTCGGCCGGGCCAGGAGTAGGGCTGTCGCTATAATTTCTATCTCCGCTGCCGCAGAGGTATTCGTCTATCGTGCCCGGCACTATACTGTTGGGCTGTCTGTAGGGTCGACTCAGGCCTTAAATTCTAATATTTATCGGCGCTTCCGGGCGGGCATCATCGTGACCAGGCGATTATTGCCTCTTCGACGGCAGGACGAGCGGCGACCGATGAAATCTTATGCCCTCGAACACGCTTTTTTGCGTTGATTTTTGCTTGACAAAGATGATGGGAAACCCTTGCCTTGACACTCTGCAGGCACTCGCCTAGACTCGGTGGAAGAGGTTTTAGGGGGACCTCCACAACAAGTAGTTAATAACGAATTATGTGGAGGCAGACGGGCAACTCCCCGTCATAAATAACATTCAAATAAGGTCATTGAATTGACTATGTTGGAAAATTACCTACCTGTATTAGTCTTTGTCGCGCTCGGCATGGTCTTCGGGGTTGCGCCTTTAGTGATGGGCTTTATGCTTGCGCCGAACCGCCCGGACAGCGCCAAGCTGTCGCCATATGAGTGCGGTTTCGAGGCCTTCGAAGACTCGCGCATGAAGTTCGACGTGCGTTATTATCTTGTGGCTATTCTTTTCATCATCTTCGATCTTGAGATCGCCTTTCTGTTTCCCTGGGCCGTGGTGCTTAAGGACATCGGGATGTTCGGTTTCATCGCCATGGTAATCTTTCTCGCCATCCTCGTGATCGGCTTTATTTACGAGTGGAAAAAAGGAGCGCTGGAGTGGGAATAGAAGGCGTCTTTCAGGAAAGCGTCGTTACGACGACTGCCGACAAACTCATTAACTGGGCTCGTACGGGCTCCCTCTGGCCGATGACCTTCGGTCTGGCGTGCTGTGCTGTTGAGATGATGCATGCCGGCGCTGCGCGTTACGATCTTGACCGATTCGGTGTCGTGTTTCGGCCCAGCCCCCGGCAATCGGACGTCATGATCGTGGCGGGTACCCTTGTCAACAAAATGGCCCCCGCCCTGCGTCGCGTCTATGACCAGATGAGCGAGCCGCGTTGGGTTATCTCAATGGGATCCTGCGCCAATGGCGGCGGCTATTATCACTACTCCTACGCGGTTGTACGCGGTTGCGACCGCATCGTTCCAGTCGATATTTATGTCCCGGGTTGCCCGCCAACCGCTGAGGCCTTGCTCTACGGCATCATTCAGCTTCAGAACAAGATTCGTCGTACCAATACGATCGCCCGCCAAGGATGACGGACAAAATGACTGAAACGAACGTATCCTTACAGGAGCGCTTGCAGGCCCGCTTTTCCGGCCAGATCCTGTTCGCGAAGACCGACAGGAATGAAATCACGATCGAGGTCGAAGGTAGCACGCTGCACGATATCGCTCTGGCGCTGCGAGACGAGCCGGCCTTCTCCTTCGAAATTCTGATTGATCTCTGCGCCGCTGATTATCTCGCCTATGGACAGGAGACCGATCAGGCGCCGACCTGGAGTGGTCAGCGTTTTGCCGTGATCTATCATCTGTTGTCGATACGTAATAACGAGCGCCTGCGTGTCCGCGTTTGGCTTGATGATTCGGCGCCGCGCGTTGGCACCATGACTGGCGTCTGGAGCGTCGCCGACTGGTATGAGCGCGAGGCATTTGACCTCTTCGGAGTTATGTTCGATGACCATCAGGACCTTCGTCGTCTCCTGACTGATTATGGATTCATTGGTCATCCCTTCCGCAAGGACTTCCCACTATCCGGTCATGTCGAGATGCGTTATGACGCCGACAAGGGCCGCGTGGTTTACGAGCCTGTCTCGATCGAGCTCAGGGTCAATCAGCCCAAGGTCATTCGTAATGATCACCGCTATCTGGGGCGTGCAAGCAACGACGAGGTGAGTGGTGCCTGAGATTCGTAACTACACGATGAACTTCGGGCCGCAGCATCCCTCGGCCCATGGTGTGCTGCGGCTCGTGCTTGAGCTCGACGGCGAGGTCATTGAACGGGCCGACCCGCATATCGGTCTGCTGCATCGCGGCACCGAAAAACTCGCCGAGTACAAGCCCTATAACCAGAGTATCGGTTATATGGATCGACTCGATTACGTCTCGATGATGTGCAATGAGCATGGTTACGTGCTCGCCATGGAGAAGTTGCTGGGTATCGATGCGCCGGTTCGGGCTCAGTACATTCGTGTCATGTTCGACGAGATCACGCGCATCCTGAATCACTTGCTGTGGATCGGCGCCCATGCCCTAGATATTGGGGCCATGACGGTTTTTCTATACGCCTTCCGCGAGCGCGAGGACTTGCTTGATGCCTATGAAGCGGTCTCAGGCGCTCGCCTGCATGCGACCTATTATCGTCCGGGCGGCGTCTATCGTGACCTGCCGGACCGCATGCCGCTCTATGAAGCCTCTAAATGGCACAATGCCAAAGAAACCGCAGTTAAGAATGAAAATCGTCACGGCTCGCTACTCGATTTTATCGAGGACTTCACGAACCGTTTCCCGACCTATGTCGATGAATACGAGACCCTGCTGACCGACAACCGCATCTGGAAGCAGCGCACTGTCGGGATCGGCGTGGTGTCGCCCGAGCGCGCCCTGCAACTTGGCTTTACCGGCCCGATGTTGCGTGGTTCGGGGATCGAATGGGACCTGCGCAAGAAACAGCCCTATGAGGTCTATGACCGGCTCGACTTTGATATTCCGGTCGGGGTCGAGGGCGATTGCTATGACCGTTATCTGGTCCGCGTCGAAGAGATGCGTCAGGCAAATCGCATTATCAAACAGTGTGTCGATTGGCTGCGCGCCAACTCGGGTCCGGTCATGCTTGACGACCACAAGGTCTCGCCGCCAAAGCGCACCGAGATGAAGGACGACATGGAATCGCTGATTCACCATTTCAAACTTTTCACCGAAGGTTTTTGCATGCCCGAGGGTGAGGCCTACGCCGCCGTTGAGCACCCCAAGGGTGAGTTCGGCGTCTATCTCATCTCGGACGGGGCCAACAAGCCATATCGTATGAAGATTCGTGCGCCGGGTTTTCCGCACATTGCCGCACTCAATGAGATGAGTAAGGGCCATATGATTGCAGACGTCGTGGCTATCATCGGTACACAGGATATCGTTTTTGGGGAGGTCGATCGCTGATGCCCGCTTCCACAGATAACACCGCACACCTCAGTTCGGCGGTGCGCCGGGAAATCGACCACTGGCTGACCAAGTTCCCGGAGGAGCGTCGCCAGTCGGCGGTCATCGCCGCCTTGACGGCGGTGCAGGAGCATGGCGAAGGTTGGTTGTCGACCGAGCAGATGGATGCCGTGGCGGAGTATCTCGGCATGCCCCGGATCGCTGTCTATGAGGTTGCCAGCTTTTACAGCCTGTTCCATACCGAACCGGTCGGCCGTCATAAGATCTCGGTCTGCAACAATATCTCCTGCATGCTTTGCGGTGGCGACGAGATTATCGCCCATGTCGAGAACAAGCTCGGCATTAAAGTCGGTGATACTACGGAGGACAAACGGGTCACGCTGGTTCGTGAAGAAGAGTGTCTGGCGGCCTGTTGCGGCGCCCCGATGATGGTCGTGAATGGGCACTATCATGAGAAGCTGACACCCGAAAAGGTGGACGCGATCCTGGACGGTTTGGAGTAGTTACTGATGGCGGAGCAATTGGCAGTCTGTTTCAGCACGCTTAAGCACGATAAACCGTGGACGCTTGAGAGCTATCTCAAGGAGGGCGGTTATAAGGCCTGGAAAGAGATCCTGAAAAAGAAGACCCTGCAGGAGAAAATCATCGAAGAGGTCAAGCACTCTGCCCTGCGTGGTCGTGGTGGCGCCGGGTTCCCGACAGGTTTGAAGTGGAGCTTCATGCCTCGGAGTGCGCCAGGACAGAAGTATATTGTCTGTAATTCGGACGAGAGCGAGCCGGGTACTTGCAAAGACCGCGACATCCTGCGTTTCAATCCGCATTCATTGATTGAGGGCATGGCCATCGCCGGTTATTCGATTGGCGCGACTGTCGGCTATAACTATATGCGTGGCGAGTTCCATCACGAGCCTTTCGAACGTTTCGAGGGCGCGCTCAAGGAAGCTCGCGAAGCCGGTTTGCTGGGTAACAATATTCTGGGTTCGGGCGTCGACTTCGAACTCCATGGTTCTCTCGGCGCCGGGGCCTATATTTGTGGTGAGGAGACCGCGCTGCTGGAGTCTCTTGAAGGCAAGAAGGGACAGCCCCGCTTCAAGCCGCCGTTTCCGGCCAACTTCGGTCTCTATGGCATGCCGACCACGATCAATAATACCGAGACACTGGCCTCCATTCCGGCCATCATGCGCAATGGTGGTGATTGGTTCCTGGGGCTTGGCCGTCCGAATAATGGCGGCAGCAAGATCTTTTCGGTCTCCGGGCATGTCAACAATCCAGGCAACTTTGAGCTGCCGCTGGGTACGCCGTTCAGTGAGCTGTTAGAGCTCGCCGGTGGCGTCCGTAAGGGCCATAAACTCAAGGCGGTGATCCCGGGCGGCTCATCGATCCCTGTCGTCCCCGGCGACATTATGATGGGTCTGGACATGGACTATGACACGCTGTCGAAGAACGGCACCGGCCTGGGTTCGGCCGCCGTCATCGTCATGGACGAGACCACCTGTATGGTCAAGGCCCTGCTGCGGCTGTCGCGTTTTTACTTCGCCGAGTCTTGCGGCCAGTGCACGCCTTGTCGTGAAGGCACGGGTTGGCTGTGGCGGATCTTAAAACGTATCGAAGAGGGGCAGGGTCGTCCGGAAGACCTCGACCTGCTGGAGAGGGTCGCAGGGCAGATCGAGGGCAAAACTATCTGTGCCTTTGGTGACGCCGCTGCGTGGCCCGTTCAGAGTTTCTTGAAGCACTTCCGCGATGAGTTCGCCTATCACATCGAACATAAGCGTTGCATGGTTGGCCCGAACTCGGGTTCGGGAGCGGCTGCATGAGCGCGACGGTGGACGACATGACCGAGGAGAAATTGGTTACCTTCGAGGTCGACGGCCAGAAGCTCAAGGCCCGTCCGGGCTCTATGTTGATTGAGGCTACCGATGCCGCCGGGATCGATATCCCGAGATTTTGCTATCACAAGAAGCTTTCGGTCGCTGCTAACTGCCGCATGTGTCTCGTCGAGGTCGTCAAGGCGCCCAAGCCGTTACCTGCTTGCGCGACTCCCGTCGCCGAGGGCATGCAGGTCTTTACGCAGTCGCCGGTCGCGATCGCGGCCCAGCAGGGCACGATGGAGTTCCTGCTAATCAATCATCCGCTGGACTGCCCGATTTGCGATCAGGGCGGCGAATGCGATCTCCAAGAGATGTCCATTGGATACGGTGGCAGCCGGTCCGAGTATGCCGAGACCAAGCGTGTCGTTGCAGACCGCGATATTGGGCCGCTAATCTCGACCGAGATGACGCGTTGTATACACTGTACGCGTTGCGTGCGTTTTGGTGAGGAGATCGCCGGGGTTAGGGAGCTTGGGGCGACCGGCCGAGGTGAAAAGACCCGGATCGGGACCTATATCGCCAAGACCGTGGATTCGGAGATGTCCGGCAACGTCATCGACCTGTGTCCGGTCGGTGCGCTGACGTCCAAGCCTTTTCGGTTTACTGCTCGTTCCTGGGAAATGACGCACCGTCCAGGTATTGCGGCGCACGACTGCGTAGGCTCGAATCTTGAATATCTGATCCGCCGTGGCGAGGTCATGCGCGTTGATCCGCGTGAACAGGAAGAAATTAATGAGTGCTGGCTGTCCGACCGTGACCGTTTCAGCTATCAGGGCCTTGAACAAGACCGACTGTTGACCCCGCGTATAAAGCAGGGCGGGCAGTGGCAGAATACCGATTGGCAGACGGCGCTGGAAGCCACGGTTGCGGGTCTGAAAAGGGTGAGCGAAGAGCTTGGGCCTGAGGCGATTATGGCCCTGTCGTCTCCCTCCTCGACAACGGAAGAGGCCTATCTGCTGCAAAAGCTCATGCGCGGTGTCGGTTCAAACAATATCGATCATCGTTTACGCCAGATGGATTTCGCCGGGCAGGAGCAAGAGCCTGCGGCCCCGACATTTGGGCGCTCGCTCGAATCACTCTCCAACGTTAAGGCAGCTTTGTTGATTGGGTCCCATGTCCGCAAGGAGCAGCCTATCGTGGCCCATCGATTGGCCCAGGCCGCCCACAAGGGGGCCGAGATTCATTTCGTTAACGGTATGGATTACGCCTTCAACTTTCCGGTTGCGAATCAGATCGTGGGCAATCCCACGGCCATGGAGGAGCGCCTTGCCGCTATCGCCAAGGCGCTGCTGGATGGCAAAAAGGCACCATCTGACGTCGAAGGTCTTGACGTATTGCTGAAGGGGCGTCGTTCCAGCGCTAGCGAGAAGGCGATTGCCGCCTCGCTGAAGGCTGCTGGTGGCGACGCCGCGATTCTGCTCGGGCAACAGGCCCTCATGCATCCGGCGCTTTCCGATGTTTACACACTGGCTCAGGCCGTCGCGGCCTTGAGTGGTGCAACTCTGGGTGTGCTCAGCGACGGCGCCAACTCCGCCGGGGCTTGGCTCGCCGGTGCGGTTCCACATCGCCTTCCTGGCGGGGTTGAAGCCCCCACAGCAGGTAAATATACTCGTGCCATGTATGCCGCCGAGGCCTCCGCCTTCGTTTTGTTGAATGTGGAGCCTGACCTTGACGGCGCAGTCCCCGGACCCTTCCGCCGAGCCGTCAGTAAGTCGGAGTTTGTGGTAGCCCTCTCGGCTTATGAGAGTGAGTATCTCGGGACCCGCTGTGACGTGATGTTGCCGGTCACTCCGTTTTCCGAGACCTCCGGGACCTTCGTGAACGGCGAAGGCCGCTGGCAGTCCTTTGCCGCCGCGGTGCCACCCAAAGGTGATGCACGGCCGGCATGGAAGGTCTTGCGCGTGCTGGGTAATCTGTTGGCGGTCGATGGCTTTGATCAGGTTTCGAGCGAGGACGTTCTCAATGAACTCAAGGGTGTGCTTGAGGGACAGACGTTGAATACCGAGCGAACATGGCGCTGTCCTGTGGGCCTGACGCCGAAGGATGACGAACTCTGGCGTATCGCGAGCGTGCCACCTTATGCTGTCGATGCGGTCGTGCGTCACGCAGAATCGCTTCAAGAGACGGTAGACGGCGTTGGCGCGGCCAATGCTGCGATGTGTGCCGGCCAAGCGCGTGCGCTGGATATCGAGGCGGGCCAACTGATCCGGTTGCATCAACATGATTTTGCCGGAGATTTTGTGGTTGAGGTCGATGAACGCGTACCTGCGGGCTGTATCCATGTCCCGGCCGGCGCACCCGGTAGCGAGACCTTGGAGACGGCGTTCGGCGCGGTGACCGTGGAGAAGCTGAGCTGATGAAGCGGGCGAAGAACAGGGCAGGGCGCAGCCATGGTTGATTTCTTGATTTCGCTTTGGGACATGCTGCCGCATTTAGTGCAGATTAGCCTCGAGATCGTAGTGATCGTTGTGCCGATTATGCTGGGCGTTGCCTATCTGACACTGGCAGAGCGCAAGGTCATTGGTTATATCCAGGTCCGTATCGGCCCCAACCGAGTGGGACCTCGTGGGCTGTTGCAGCCGATCGCCGACGGACTCAAACTCCTCATGAAGGAGATCATTGTCCCGTCTCGAGCCAATACATTCCTATTCATTGGCGCGCCCCTGCTGACGTTGGCCCCCGCCCTGGCGGCCTGGGCCGTGATTCCTTTCAGCGAGGGAATGATCGTCTCCGATCTCGATGCCGGTCTGCTCTATGTCCTGGCGCTGACATCAATGGGAGTCTACGGGGTCATCATTGCCGGTTGGGCATCGAACTCCAAGTATGCTTTCCTCGGTGCGTTGCGTTCAACCGCGCAGATGGTGGCCTATGAGATCGCCATGGGTTTTGCGTTGGTCGGCGTACTTATGGCTGCCGGCAGTTTGAACCTTGAGGACATCGTGCTGGCTCAGAGTGGCAGCTTTCTGCACTGGTTCTGGTTGCCGTTGTTGCCGTTGTTCTTCGTCTATTTCATCTCGGGTGTTGCTGAGACCAACCGCGCGCCCTTTGATGTCGCCGAGGGTGAATCCGAGATCGTGGCGGGTTTCCATGTCGAGTATTCAGGCATGACATTTGCCCTGTTCTTCCTGGCCGAATACGCCAATATGATCCTGATCGCAGCGCTGACGGCGTTGATGTTCATGGGTGGTTGGTTGTCGCCCTTCCAGGGCATTCCCCTGCTCGAGTCGGCATTCGCCTGGGTGCCCGGCATTATTTGGTTATTGGCCAAGATGTCGGTATTCCTGTTCCTGTTTCTCTGGTTCCGCGCCACCTTCCCGCGTTATCGATATGACCAGATCATGCGCTTGGGCTGGAAGGTCTTTATTCCGGTAACCATCTTCTGGCTGCTGGTCATGGGTCTGGCCATTGAGGTCGGTCTCGGGCCCTGGTTCGATTGATGGGGAGCTGACTGATTATGCAGAACGTTCAAAAGATGCTTAAGAGTTTCATGCTCCTGGAATTGTTCCGGGGACTGAAGCTCACCGGCCGCTACTTCTTCGCCAAGAAGATCACGGTACAGTATCCCGAGGAGAAGACCCCGCAGTCGAACCGCTTTCGCGGACTGCACGCGCTACGCCGTTATCCGTCGGGTGAAGAGCGTTGCATCGCCTGTAAGCTCTGCGAGGTGGTTTGTCCCGCGCTGGCTATCACGATTGAGGCCGAGCCTCGCCCGGATGGCTCGCGGCGGACCACTGTCTATGATATCGACCTCTTCAAATGCATCTATTGTGGCTTTTGTGAAGAGGCCTGTCCCGTCGACGCTATCGTCGAGACGCGGATTTTTGAATACCATTTCGAGGACCGGGCCAGCAGTATTATGACTAAGGACAAGCTGTTGGCCGTCGGTGACCGTGAGGAAGCCACTATCGCGAGCGACCGGGCCTATGATGCGGCCTATCGATGAATGGGGAGACAGGTTATGGGAGATATTTTGGCATGCGGGTGAGTGAGGAAAGCTGATCATGGAGTCGGTACTGTTCTATCTCTTTGGTGCGATTCTCGTGGCGGCCGCGGGGGCCGTTGTGACGGTTCGTAACCCCGTATTCGCCGTCCTGTTCCTGGTGTTGGCCTTTTTCACGACGGCCGCCATCTGGTTGTTGCTTGAGGCTGAATTCCTGGCGCTGGTGCTAATCCTCGTCTATGTCGGCGCCGTCATGGTGCTGTTCCTGTTCGTGGTCATGATGCTGGACATCAATCTGGTGCCGCTACGCGAGGGCTTTATCCGCTTTTTGCCTGTGGCGATCTTCGTTGCCATCGTAGCCTTTGCCGAGATGGCCGTAGTCTTGGGACCGCAACATTTCGGGCTTGAACAGATGCCGCCGCCTGTTGCCCATGCCGCAGACTATAGTAATACCAAGGAGTTGGGCCGCATTCTCTATACCGACTATGCCTATCCCTTCGAGATTGCCTCGCTGATACTGCTCGTTGCCATTATCGCTGCGATCTCGTTGACCATGAGGCGTCGTCCCGATACCAAGTATCAAGATCCGGCAAAGCAGATCGAGATACAGCGGAACGACCGTGTCCGAATGGTCAAGATGGCGGCGGAGAAGAAGATTCCCCATCAAAGAGGGACCAGTTCATGATCGCCTTATCGGATTGTCTGATTCTTGCTGCTCTGCTGTTTTGCATCAGCCTTGCCGGTATCTTCATGAACCGGAAGAACATCATCATCCTGCTCATGTCCATCGAGCTCATGCTGCTGGCTGTGAACATGAATTTTGTCGCCTTTTCCCACTTTAATGGGGATGCGACCGGGCAGCTATTCGTCTTCTTCGTGCTCACGGTCGCCGCGGCAGAGGCGGCCATCGGCCTGGCCATCTTGATTCTGCTGTTCAGAAACCGCCATACGATCAACGTGGCACACCTCGATACATTGAAGGGCTGACGAGAAAATCGCATGAAAGGACTGTATCTCATGATTCCACTGGCCCCGCTGATCGGATCGATCATTGCGGGCCTGTTTGGTAAGGCGATCGGGCGCAAGGGCGCACATACCGTAACGATCGCCGGGGTCGGCATTGCCTTCCTGCTCTCGTTGATCGTCTTTTTCCGTATCGCGGTCTTCGACGCCGAGCCTTTCAATGGCGTCGTCTATACCTGGATGGTCAGCGACGGCATCAGTTTCGATGTCGGTTTTCTGATCGACAAATTGACCGCATTGATGATGATCGTCGTGACCTTTGTGTCGCTGATGGTCCACATCTATACGATCGGCTACATGGCCGATGACGACGGTTACCAGCGTTTCTTCAGCTATATCGCGCTATTCACGTTCTCGATGCTAATGCTGGTCATGGCCAACAACTTCATGCAGTTGTTCTTCGGTTGGGAGGCCGTCGGCCTGGTGTCCTACCTACTGATCGGATTCTGGTTCAAGAAGGAAACCGCGATCTACGCCAACATGAAGGCCTTTCTCGTCAACCGTGTCGGGGACTTTGGCTTTCTGCTCGGGATCGGTGCCGTCCTAATGTATTTCGGTAGTGTCGACTATGCCGATGTCTTCGCCGCCGCCCCCCACATGAAGGACATGACCATGCAGATCTGGGGCGATCAGCAGTGGTCGGTCATGACCGTCATCTGCATCCTGCTGTTCATTGGCGCGATGGGCAAATCAGCCCAGGCGCCGTTGCACGTCTGGCTGCCGGACTCGATGGAAGGCCCGACGCCTATCTCGGCCCTGATCCATGCCGCGACCATGGTCACGGCAGGTATCTTCATGGTGGCGCGGATGTCGCCGCTCTTCGAGCTCTCCGAGACCGCGTTGTCCTTCGTGATCGTGATCGGCGCGATTACGGCCTTCTCGATGGGTCTGCTCGGCATCGTGCAGAACGATATCAAGCGCGTCATTGCCTATTCGACGTTGTCGCAGCTCGGTTATATGACCGTAGCCCTCGGCGCATCGGCGTACGCTGCCGGCATCTTCCACCTCATGACCCATGCCTTCTTTAAGGCCCTGCTATTTCTGGCCGCCGGCTCGGTCATCATCGCCATGCATCATGATCAGGATATCCGCAACATGGGTGGCCTGAAGAAATACATGCCGATCACCTATTGGACCTCGTTGATCGGCTCTTTAGCCTTGATCGGCTTTCCGGGCACTGCCGGCTTCTTCTCCAAGGACGCCATCATCGAGGCCGTCTACGAGTCGCATTTGCCCGGATCAACCTTCGCTTGGCTCTGCGTCTTGCTCGGAGTTTTCGTAACCGCACTCTACAGCTTCCGGTTGTTCTTTCTGGTTTTCCACGGTGAGGAGCGTATGGATGAACATACCCGTCATCACCTCAAAGAATCACCCAAGGTCGTGACTATTCCGCTGATCCTGTTGGCGATCCCCTCTGTCCTGGCGGGTATGATCGCGATCGGGCCGTTGTTGTTCGGAGATTTTTTCTCGGGCGCCATTCATGTCGAGGAAGCGCACGACGTACTGGGGCACCTTGGCGAGGAGTACACCGGTGTATTCGGTTTTCTGTTCCACGGTCTGCTCGGAATGCCTTTCTGGCTCTCGATCGCCGGTATTTATACGGCTTGGCTTGTCTATATGAAGCGACCGGACTTGGCAGACCAAATCAAGGCGCGCTTCCGGGGCTTTTATGAGCTGCTGGTCCGGAAATATGGTTTCGATGAGTTCAATGATCGTTATTTTGCGGGCGGTAGTCGCCAGCTCGCGAAGGTCTTGTCGGAAAAGGGCGATGCGGCCCTGATCGACGGCATCATGGTCAATGGCACGGCCAAGAGCGTAGGCTGGATTGCCGGAAAGGTCCGTCACATTCAGACGGGCATGCTTTATCACTATGCCTTCGCCATGATTGTCGGCATGTTAGTGTTGGTGACCCTGTTTGTTTTGATGGGGTAAGTTGATCCGGCGCTGGCCGGTTACGAATTAGGAATAAAGGATACGTTTGATGGCCTCGGGTTTTCCGCTGCTGAGTCTTTTGATCTGGCTACCCATAGTTGGTGGTGTGCTGACGCTTGCCCTCGGTAAGAGTGGCAACCGTGACATCGTGCGCAAGACGGCTTTGGGCGTCTCCGTTTTTGTCTTTATCCTGTCGCTTCCACTCTATAGTGGCTTCGATACCGAGACCTTCGCGATGCAGTTCGGCGAAAGCGTCTCGTGGATACCGACCTTTAACGTCTTTTACTCCCTGGGTATCGACGGCATCTCGATGCCGCTGATCATCCTGACGACCTTCACGACGGTACTGGTCGTGTTGGCCGGTTGGGAGGTCATCGAGGACCGCCAGGAACAGTACATGGCCGCCTTCCTGATCATGGAAGGCCTCATGAACGGCGTGTTCTGCGCCCTGGACGCCGTACTGTTCTATGTCTTCTGGGAAGGCATGCTGATACCGATGTTCCTGATCATCGGTATCTGGGGTGGCCCGCGCCGAATATATGCCGCGCTGAAGTTCTTCCTATATACATTCCTTGGCTCGGTGTTGCTGCTGGTCGCGATCATCTACCTCTACAATCAGACCTCAAGCTTCGCGATCCTCGATTTCCACATGGCCAAGATCGGCATGACCGCTCAGACGCTGATCTTTTTCGCCTTCCTGGTCGCGTTCGCAGTCAAGGTCCCGATGTGGCCGGTCCATACTTGGTTACCGGATGCCCATGTCGAGGCCCCGACCGGTGGTTCAGTCATCCTGGCCGCGATCATGTTGAAGATGGGTACCTATGGCTTCGCGCGGTTCATCCTGCCTATCGTGCCTGATGCGAGCGCCAACCTTGACTGGCTCGTGATCGGTATGTCATTGATCGCGATCGTCTACATCGCCCTGGTTGCGCTGGCCCAGACCGACATGAAGAAGCTGATTGCCTATTCATCGATTTCCCACATGGGTTTCGTGACCCTGGGTTTCTTCATCGTTTTTGCGATCTTCCGCTCTACCGGCAGTACTCAAGGCGCCGCTCTCGGCGTCGAGGGCGCGTTGGTACAGATGATCTCTCACGGTTTTATCTCGGGCGCGCTGTTCCTGTGTGTCGGCGTCATGTATGACCGAATGCATTCGCGCAACATTTATGATTATGGCGGTGTCGCTAATACGATGCCGGTGTTCGCCAGCTTCATGGTGCTGTTTGCCATGGCCAATACCGGGCTACCGGGTACTTCAGGTTTCGTTGGCGAATTCATGGTTATCCTCGGTTCGTTCCAGGCCAATTTCTGGTATGCCTTCCTCGCCGCCACAACACTCATCCTGGGCGCGGCCTATACGCTGTGGTTGGTGAAAAGAGTCATCTTTGGAGAGGTTGGCAATGAGCGCGTGGCCGCCTTGCAGGATCTGAACACGCGGGAGTTCGTAATCCTGGGATCGCTTGCGGTACTCGTGCTGCTGATCGGTATCTGGCCTGCTCCTCTGGTTGATGTCATGCATGCCTCGGTGAATCACCTGCTTGAGCAAGTTGTAACCTCTAAACTTTAAGAATCGGAAGGCGGACTTAAGCGATATGAACTTTGTAATGCCGACATTCCTACCTGCCTTGCCTGAGATCTTCGTGCTGACGATGGCCTGCATTGTCATCATCGTGGATCTGTTCAAGTCGGAAAATAATCCGTTCATTACCTATCACCTCAGCCTCGTGACACTCCTTGGCGCCGCGATTCTGACCGTGACGCTTCATGGCGCCGAGCCGATCGTTACCTTCAGTGGGACATTTATCAGTGACGGCATGGCCGATTTGCTCAAGGTTTTTATCTATCTGGTTACGGCCGTTGTCTTTCTTTATTCTCGCGACTATCTGATCCAGCGGGGCCTGTTCAAGGGCGAGTTCCTGATTCTCGGTCTGTTCGCCGTGCTAGGTATGATGATCATGGTCTCGGCCTACAATATGGTCACGGTATACCTCGGTCTCGAATTACTGTCGCTGTCGCTCTATGCCATGGTCGCGATGCATCGCGACTCCAGCGTGGCCTCCGAGGCAGCCATGAAGTACTTCATTCTCGGCGCTGTGGCCTCCGGATTCCTGCTCTATGGCATGTCGCTGATCTACGGCGCCACAGGCCAACTGGGTATCGCCGAGATCGCGTCCTATATCAAGGCTGGCTCCGGTCATGACCTGACCCTGTTACTCGGAGTGAGCTTCGTCGTCGTTGCGTTGGCCTTCAAGCTGGGCGCTGTGCCGTTCCATATGTGGATCCCGGACGTTTATCACGGCGCGCCTACACCGATCACGCTGTTCATCGGTTCGGCCCCGAAGATCGCCGCGCTGGCGATGGTTATGCGTTTGCTTTCCGATGGACTGGGCGGCCTCCATAGTGATTGGGAGGGCATGTTGATCATCCTCACCGTGCTGTCCGTCACGCTCGGTAATGTGGTCGCGATCGCGCAGACGAACATCAAACGCATGCTGGCTTATTCGACCATCGCCCATGTTGGCTTCCTGTTCATGGGTATTTTGGCAGGTACCCCGACAGGCAATGCGGCGGCCATGTTCTATATCATCGTCTATGCGATTATGGCCCTAGGTGGATTCGGCATGGTTCTACTGCTAAGCCGAGCTGGTTTCGAGGCAGACAATATCGAAGATTTCAAAGGCCTGTCGAAGCGTAATCCCTGGTTTGCGTTCATGATGCTGATCGTTATGTTTTCGATGGCTGGCGTTCCGCCTACTGTTGGTTTTTACGCCAAGCTTTCCGTCCTCAGCGCCGTTATTGATGCCGGTTATGTCTGGGTCGCGGCTTACGCGGTGTTGTTCTCGGTAATCGGCGCTTTCTTCTATCTGCGCATCATCAAGTTCATGTATTTCGACGAGCAGGATGACAACACGCCGATCGAAAGTAGCCTGGACGTTCGGGCGGTCATGAGCGCGAATGCATTGGCGATCCTGCTGCTGGGTATTTTCCCTGGGACGCTCATGGGTATGTGCGCCGCTGTGTCCGTCGCTCACTAAGCCCGGATTCGACAAGCAATCATTGAGCAGTCCGCTCGGACCGTTACGAGGGGTGGTTGACTAATTATGGCTTGGACCGTATGGTCTTGCCGTTCAGTCTGTGACGTGCCAATGATTCATCAGGAGATGCTGCCCTGCATATACTCGTGAGTAATGACGACGGCTATCGCGCCGCCGGGCTGGCCCGGCTTGTCGAGGCGCTCAAGGTCGTTGCCGACCTCAGCGTGGTCGTTCCCGACCGTAATCGAAGTGGCGCCAGTAACTCCCTTACCTTGGAAAATCCGATTCGCGCCGCCGAGATGGATAACGGTTTCGTGCGCGTAAACGGCACGCCGACGGACTGCGTCCATCTCGCGATCACGGGGCTGCTCAAGGTCGAGCCCGATATGGTCATCTCGGGCATCAATGCGGGGGCGAATCTCGGTGACGACACGCTTTATTCCGGAACGGTCGCGGCCGCTGTCGAAGGTCGCTTCCTGGGCTATCCGGCTATTGCCGTTTCGTTGGTGGGCGCCAACCTTGAGCATTATGAGAGTGCGGCCCAGGTTGTGGTCCGGCTTCTCGAGCATCTGAAATGCAATGAACTCGCCAGCGACATGATCTTGAACGTTAACGTGCCGGACCTGCCCTTGGATCAACTGGCCGGGATACAGGTCACACGGCTTGGTCACCGCCATCGCGCCGAGCCCGTCGTCAAGGCCCGCGATCCGCGCGGACAACGGATCTACTGGATTGGCGAGTCCGGTGCAGAGCTTGATGCCGGGCCCGGTACCGACTTCTATGCAGTCAACAATGGTTTTGTCTCCATCACACCCATGCATGTCGACCTGACCCATTACCGCCTCATGGATGAGACGCGAGAATGGGCAGGGACAATTCAGTTGTGACCCCTTCGCGGCATCATCATGTAGGTATTGGGATGACCTCGGCCAGGACTCGCGAACGCCTGATCGGACGTTTGCGTGACGGGGGCATCGGCGACGAGCGTGTCCTTGAGGTCATGAACCGCATCCCTCGGCATATCTTTGTCGATGAGGCCCTGGCCAGTCGCGCCTATGAGGACACGGCCCTGCCCATAGGTTTTGGCCAGACGATCTCACAACCTTATATTGTCGCCAGGATGACAGAGGCCCTGCTCAGGGACGGTCCGCTGGGCAAGGTCCTGGAAATCGGGACAGGCTCGGCCTATCAGGCGGCCATCCTGTCGCAGCTTGCTACCACGGTGTACAGCATCGAACGTATCTCAGCCTTACTCGACCGCGCTCGGCGGGTGCTCGGGGAGCTGAATATTCGCAACGTCCGCTTGAAGTATAGCGATGGGACCATCGGTCTTCCCGATGAAGCCCCGTTCGACGGCATTATCGCTACCGCTGCGCCCCACCAGATTCCGTCGGCCCTGTTGGCTCAGCTTGGAAATGGTGGGCGGCTCGTGATTCCCGTCGGGCCCAAGGGGGGGCAACGCTTGAGTTTGATCACGCGCCGCGATGATCAATTCGAGGAGGAGTTCCTCGAGCCCGTCAGCTTCGTGCCGATGTTGACCGGAGCCGATTAGTGCGCCTATTTTCCGCGTTGTATGATCGTGCGCTGCGCTGGGCCGCGCATCGTCATGCTGTTCAGTATCTCGGCGTCCTGAGTTTCGCCGAGGCATCATTCTTCCCAGTTCCACCGGATGTGATGTTGGCGCCCATGGTGCTGGCGCGTCGGGAGCGGGCCTGGTTCTTCGCCATGGTCGCGACCTTGGGGTCGGCCTTTGGCGGTGCCCTTGGTTATATCATCGGGCATTTCTTCTTCGAGGCAGTGGAGCCGGTGCTCCATGAAGTCGGATACTGGGACACTTACCTACAAGTCCGGAGTTGGTTTTCGGAATGGGGAGTCTGGATGATCTTTATCGCTGGCTTTACGCCGATTCCCTTTAAGGTCTTTACGATCGCAGCCGGCGCCGCGACCATGTCCTTTATACCCTTTCTCATTGCATCGATTGTGGGTCGAGGGGCGCGCTTTTTCCTCGTGGCTGGCTTGATTCATCGTGGTGGGGAGCCGATGCAGGTGGCCCTGCGCCGACATATCGATACCATAGGCTGGGTCTGCGTGGCGCTCGCTTTCATCGCCTACCTCTATCTGCGGTGACGGTTAGGGCATCCATCATTATCGTGGTGTTGCTTGCGGCTCTGATACAGGGCTGTGGCCGTCCTCCCTACTATATCGTTCGCCCTGGGGAGAGCCTCTATATGATCAGTTGGCGTTACGATCAGGACTACCACGACCTCGCGACCTGGAATGGTCTGCAACCGCCCTATACGGTGAGACCTGGTCAATCCATAGTCCTTGCTCGTCCGCACGGATCTGCGGCGCAGCATGTTAATCGCGGCGCATCGGCTTCCGGTACCCAACATGCACCGACGGCTGCCGCGAAATCCGGCCCGGTAGCCGGGGTTAGCCGGCAGCAACGCAATGCCACCCAAACCGCGTCCCTAAGCAATGCAAAGCCGCGTTGGCGGTGGCCGGTGAGTGGAAAACTGGTTCACGGTTTTAACGGCAAGTCCAAGGGTATCGAGGGCAGAGGTCTCGATATCGCCGGGCGGTACGGCGGCCCCGTTCGCAGCGCTGCCGCCGGACAGGTCGTCTACAGCGGATCGGGAATCCCCAGTTATGGCAAATTGCTGATCATCAAGCACAATGAACATTATCTGAGCGCTTATGCCTACAACCGTCATCTGCTTGTCCACGAGGGTGATGTCGTGCGCGATGGCCAGGTGATCGCCGAGATGGGTAGCAGTGGCACCGCGTCGACACAGGCCATGCTGCATTTCGAGATTCGTTTGAACGGAAAACCCGTGGATCCCAGGCGTCTGTTGCCATAAGGGGGTGTTGGCGTGGGTGATTATGCGGCCCTACCAATAATATATAGACCACGCGATAGAGTTCCGGGATTGTATTCAGCTGAAAAAAAGGAAAGATTTGTCTTCTACCTGAATCCCTTGATGGCAAAGTACTCCGCCATAATAGCGTGCCCATCAAGGCTGGCCGTGCCTACCATAATGCCCCAACTGTCCGCTGTCATATTCGATACCTTTCGAAGAACAATAGGGGCCGCCGGGGCATCGCTGGGAATGGTAAGGAAATCGAAAGGCGAAGACCGAATAGCATTAATCCTGCTGGCGGCATAAGCTTCGAGATATATTCTCTGTTCTTCAGATAATGCTTTCCAGTCGTCGACCGGCACGGAGATCACGGATAAAGGCTCTTCCGTCAAGGCGCCCCATAGGTAAGCCTTTTTGTATAAGGCATCAACACGGGGGTATTTGGCCAATATCTCTTCATGCAATGATTGGCCCCGTGTAACCTGATCCGATGAGAATTTGGAAATAATCGGCGCGGGTGTCGAAGTCGGCGCAGGTGTCGAGGCATCCGTGTTTATGGCAATCTGAACGCTTTTCGGAACTATCGGGCCATGGTGTTCTGCGATCATTTGCGGAATTGCAGATACGAGCAATATGGTAGCCGCTAGCGCCAGAAACATTTTCACCCCGTCAGATAGGCCTCCCGTCGGGTTTTTTCTACCGCAATGCGGACACAGTTTGGTGTCCTTGCCGACCGGACCTCCGCAGTTTTTGCATTTCGTTGACGTCACGCCTTGCCCTTTATAGTTATGCTTGAAACACCACGGCCAGACTCCGTAGTTGTTCGTTACTAGTTGATTGGGGTCAAACCGATTAATATCAGGTAGGGATTATAGGTGTATTTATAGCTGAGCCCAATGATTCCGCAATTATTCTGACCGCATCACAAAAAAGGATTGAATCGAGGCTTCCTCAACGTATGAGATCATCCTTGATCTCACAATGTCTGGTCGGATCTACTCAGAGAATTATTCCTCCGAAATGGGCTCAGATTCGTTCAATGAATCATGGGTTTTCACCTGGCCGCGCCGTTTTTGGCTGTATTGTTCCAGTTGCCGCTTTGCGGCGGCAAAGGCGTCG
>CAZASZ010000034.1:6914-21333 GCA_964487925.1 uncultured Gammaproteobacteria bacterium | reverse complement strand
ATCCGGAAGTGGTGGTGATCATGAGCATTCTGTAAACTGTTGTCCGGTGTTTTTGTGGAACCTTACATTATGGTTGAAATCAAGGAGAAGGCAGGGCGCGGGGAGTGGATTATGGCAGTGAAGGGCTTGCTCAGCGCAAGCTTGGCATAAGCTGTTGCCGAGACCGCTCCGGTGCCGGCGGCGGGCCTTTGTGCACGGCTATCTTTTTCCACGTGGAGCGATTAGAATAATCGACTTTTCTGGATTTTGGCCGGGCAGTCCCGGCGTGATTGTTTTGTGAGGTGTAGTCAGGTGGAATTAACGGGTGCCGAGATCATCGTCCAGTTCCTGAAGGACGAGGGCGTCAAGCATGTATTCGGGTACCCTGGAGGGGCCGTTCTGTTTATCTACGACGCCCTCTACCAACAGGAGGACGTCGAGCACGTCCTGGTCCGGCATGAGCAGGCCGCGACGCACGCCGCCGATGGTTATGCACGCTCGACCGGTAAGGTCGGGGTCGCTCTCGTGACTTCGGGGCCCGGTGCGACAAATGCCGTGACAGGTATTGCAACGGCCTATATGGATTCCATCCCGATGGTCGTCTTGACCGGCCAGGTTAACAGGAGCCTGATTGGAAACGATGCCTTCCAGGAGGTCGATTCCGTCGGTATCACGCGACCTTGCGTCAAGCACAACTTCCTCGTCAATGACGTTGCCGACCTTGCTGCGACGCTCAAGAAGGCCTTTCATATCGCCAGTACCGGCAGGCCCGGTCCGGTTGTGGTCGACATCCCGAAGGACGTGACCGCAGAGAAGACGGAATACGTCCATCCCAAGAAGGCCTCGATCCGTTCCTATAATCCGGTCATCAAAGGTCATAGTGGGCAGATCCGCAAGGCCGTCGATCTGCTGTTGAGCGCGCGCCAACCCATGCTTTATACCGGCGGCGGTGTGATCCTGGGCGGCGGTTCGGAGTCGCTGATTGAGCTGACCCGGCTTTTGAACTTTCCGATTACCAATACGCTCATGGGTCTTGGCGCCTATCCGGGGACCGACAGGCAGTTTCTCGGCATGCTCGGCATGCATGGTACGTACGAGGCCAATATGTCCATGCATAACTGCGACGTGCTGTTCGCAGTCGGCGCGCGTTTCGATGATCGCGTGACGGGCAATATCGAGAAGTTTTGTCCGTACGCTAAGATCATCCACATCGATATCGATCCGTCTTCAATCTCGAAGAATGTTCGGGTCGATGTGCCAATCGTCGGGAACGTCGATGGCGTGCTGCGTGGCATGATCAATATGATCCGCGAGCAGAAAAGGATTCCGGATGCCGAGGCCCTTGCGGAATGGTGGGCTCGGATCGAGGAATGGCGCGCCAAGAAGTGCCTGAACTATGATCACGAGAGCGACCTGATCAAGCCCCAGTTCGTGATTGAAAGTCTCTATGAAATCACGGGCGGCGATGCCTTTGTCACGTCCGATGTGGGGCAGCACCAGATGTGGGCGGCTCAGTTCTATAAGTTCGATAAGCCAAATCGTTGGATCAATTCAGGTGGCCTCGGGACCATGGGCTTCGGTCTGCCAGCTGCCATGGGCGTGCAGTTCGCGAATCCGGATGCGACTGTCGCCTGTGTGACCGGCGAGGGCAGTATTCAGATGTGTATTCAGGAACTCTCGACCTGCCGTCAGTATGCCCTGCCGATCAAGATCATTGCGCTGAATAACCGCTACCTCGGCATGGTCAGGCAATGGCAGGAGTTCTTCTATCAGGGTCGCTACGCGATGTCCTACATGGACGCCCTGCCGGACTTCGTCAAATTGGCCGAGGCCTATGGCCACGTCGGGATTCGCGTCGAGAAGCCCGGCGATGTTGTCGATGCGCTCAAGGAGGCCATGGCCCTTAAGGATCGCTTGGTTTTCCTAGACTTTATTACCGACCAGACCGAGAACGTCTATCCAATGATACCCGCTGGCGCCGGTCTGAATGAGATGATTCTGGTATGAGTAGACATATCATTTCGATCTTGATGGAGAACGAGGCCGGTGCACTGTCGCGGGTGGCAGGGCTGTTTTCGGCCCGTGGCTATAATATCGAGTCGCTGACTGTAGCGCCCACAGTCGATCCGACGATGTCGCGATTGACGCTGGTGACCCGAGGTTCCGAGGCCATCATCGAGCAGATCACGAAACAACTCAACAAGCTGATTGATGTCGTCAAGCTTATCGACCTAGTCGAAAGCGCCCATATTGAGCGCGAAATCCTGTTGCTCAAGGTGCGAGTCACAGGCGACTATCGCGGTGAGGTCATGCGGTTGGCCGAGATCTTCCGGGGCCGTATCGTTGACGTTACGCCAGAGACCTTCGTCGTTGAGCTGACGGGCGCTGGCGAGAAGGTCGATGCCTTCATCCGCGCCGTCGACCCTGAGATGATCATCGAGTCCGCGCGCTCGGGCGTGACCGGCATCGCTCGAGGGGATCGGGGCCTGATGCCCTAATTCCGATCGACTCTTAAATTTTCGCACAATTTGATCGACCCATTTTATACATCTAATTCTGTTTTTCAGGAGGATTATGCACCAATGAATATTTATTACGACAAAGACGCCGATCTGTCGATCATCCGCGGCAAGCGCGTGGCGATCCTGGGTTACGGGTCTCAGGGCCATGCTCACGCCAACAACCTCAAAGAGTCCGGCGTGGACGTCGTCGTCGGTTTACGTCCGGGCTCGGCTTCTGCAAAGAAGGCCGAGGCCTCCGGTCTGACCGTCCAGGATATGCCTAACGCTGTTGAGGGTGCCGACGTCATCATGGTGCTGGTCCCCGACGAGCATCAGGCCGCGCTTTACCGCGACGTCATCGCCGACCGCATCAAGCAGGGCGCCGCACTGGCTTTCGCCCACGGCTTCAATATCCACTATGGCCAGATCGAACCGCGCGCCGATCTCGATGTCATCATGATCGCGCCCAAGGGGCCGGGACATCTTGTGCGCTCGACCTATACCCAGGGTGGCGGCGTGCCCAGTCTGATTGCCGTGGCTCAGGATGCTTCCGGTCAGGCCAAGGCGATTGCCCTGTCGTATGCCAGCGCCAACGGCGGCGGCCGTGCCGGTGTCATCGAGACCAACTTCCAGGAAGAGACCGAGACTGATCTGTTCGGTGAGCAGGCAGTGCTTTGCGGTGGCGCCACGGCTCTGGTTCAGGCCGGTTTTGATACGCTGGTCGAGGCCGGGTATGCCCCCGAGATGGCCTATTTCGAGTGTCTGCACGAGCTCAAGCTGATCGTCGACCTGATGTACGAGGGTGGTATCGCCAATATGCGTTACTCGATCTCGAACACGGCCGAGTACGGAGACCTGACCCGCGGTCCGCGTGTTATAACCGACGAGACCCGCGCTGAAATGCGTCGCATCCTGACCGAGATTCAGAACGGTGAGTTCGCCCGCGAGTTCATCCTGGAGAATCAGGCCGGTGCCGCCACGCTCAAGGCCAAGCGCCGTATCGGCCGCGAGCATCAGATCGAAGAGGTCGGTGGTCGTTTGCGTAGCATGATGAGCTGGATCAGCGCCAACAAGATCGTCGATCGCGAAAAGAACTGATTCGACTACTGCTCGGATCCGGTGAATAATGGTATGACAGACGGGCAACAAGTGCCAGATGGACCGAAACGGCGGCGAGGGATTTACCTGCTGCCCAATCTGTTCACGACGGCAGCATTATTCTCCGGGTTCTACGCGATCGTAGCCGGCATGGGCTGGCGTTTCGAGCCAGCCGTACAGGCCATATTCATTGCCATGATCCTCGATGGTTTGGATGGCCGCGTGGCCAGAATGACCGGCACCCAAAGTGAATTTGGTGTTCAGTATGACAGCCTGTCCGACCTGATCGCATTCGGTCTGGCACCATCGTTGGTCGTTTTTGTCTGGTCACTGTCGTCGCTGGGCAAGCTCGGCTGGCTGGCGGCGTTTATCTATACGGCCGCAGCGGCGTTGCGTCTGGCGCGATTCAATACCCAGGTCGAGGTTATCGATAAGCGATATTTTCAGGGCCTGCCGTCACCGACGGCTGCGGCATTGCTGGCGGGGCTGGTCTGGGTCGGGGTGAACTATGAGATAGCGGGGGCCGACATCGCCTGGCTGGTCCTGCCCGTGACCGTGATGGTCGGGGCTCTTATGGTCAGCAATATCCGTTATACGAGCTTCAAAGATCTGGACCTCAAGGGTCGTGTGCCCTTTGTGACGGTTCTGGTAGTGGTGCTGGTTTTCGTCCTTATCTCCCTGCATCCGCCCAATGTTCTGTTTGGCTTGGCCTTGTTGTACACGCTGTCCGGACCCGTCATGACGCTCTTTCATTTGCATAAGCGGCGAGAGGAGCGGGTGCGTACATCGTCACATCCAGATTGACTCTGAGGCGTAGGATTGGTAGATTCTCCTACCTTTTAGCCGGGGTCCGTATAAGGTGTTGCGGGCGTTGGCGTCCGGCCATGGCCGTTACGACATGGATTTAATAGTGAACAACAGGTTTTCATGAGATGAAAAGAACGTTTCAACCCAGCAATATCAAGCGGAAAAGGACGCACGGCTTCCGTGCCAGAATGAAGACCGCGGCCGGCCGTATGGTCATCAAACGTCGCCGCGCCAAGGGCCGGGTTCGGCTGAGCGCTTGATCCCTGAGTCAATCGAGATTCCCGAAGTCATAAAGCCTGGATCGTGAGTGCCTGATCAGGAGGCCCTGAGGCGGATAGAGGAAGAGGTCGATTCCGAATCTGTGGCTGGGGTGCAGCAAGGATTCGGGCGGGAATACCGACTGACGCAGAAAGGTGACTATCGGCGAGTATTTGCTGATGGATCTCGCCAAGGTAGTCGCCTGTTCACCGTGCTTATTCGGGAAAACGGTTTGTCTCATCCTCGTCTTGGGCTCGCTATCGCCAAGAAAGCGCTGAAGCGTGCCGTGGACAGGAATCGTGTCAAGCGGATACTCAGGGCCAGGTTTCGCGAGGCAATCCCCGAACTGCCCGGAGTGGATGTAGTGTTTATCGCACGGCCCGCGTTGGCCCAAGCTACCAAAACGGAATTACACCAAATTGTGGAAAAGCACTTGAGTCGATTACGATGCGGATACTAGTCATCGCTTTGATCAAGGCCTACCGCTACGTCTTGAGCCCCTTGCTTGGCAACCGCTGCCGTTTCTATCCGAGCTGTTCCCATTACGCCGAGGAGGCTCTGGCGCAGTACGGTATGACGCGCGGCGGATGGCTGACGCTGAGGCGGTTGCTTCGCTGCCATCCCTGGCACCCAGGCGGTGTCGACCCAGTACCTGAACAACCAGTACCCGAAAAAGAAAAACGGGCCCTTGCCCAACGGCACTGACCCAATGGCATTGACAGAGAATCGAGCGCATGGAAAACCAACGCATTATCCTTTTTTTCGTCCTGTCCTTCGGACTACTGATGATATGGCAGGGCTGGCAACAACCGGAACAGAAGGCCAAGACCGGCGGCCCCGATCGCTCGATATCTGACACAGCCCAACCGGCTGTTGATGTTCCGAATGTGGCAGCATCGGGTGCAGCCGCTGCCCCGGCTGCAGTCGAGACGATCGCCACCGGTCAACTGGATTCGGGCCAGCGAGTTCGAGTCGAGACCGACCTGTTCGACGCCGAGATCGACACTGCGGGTGGTGATGTCCGCGTAGTCGCGTTGCGCAAATACCCTGTTGCCGTCAATCAGCCGAAGGTCCCCTTCCGTCTCATGGAGGACGGTAAGCTGCGCACCTTCATCGCCCAGAGTGGCCTGATTTCGAAGGACGCGGCGCCGGACCATCACGCCATTTTCACTGCCGATCAAACCGAATATCGCATGGTCGACGGGCAGGCGACGACTCTGATCGTGCCTCTGCATTGGCGTTCAGCGGGCGGTGTCGAGGTGACCAAGGTCTATACCTTTAGTCGTGACAGCTATGTCATCGGTCTGGAACAGCGAGTATCCAATCACGGGGCTGAGCCCTGGACCGGGCATCAATACACCCAGTTTCAGCGTACCAAACCGGGCGAGTCGGAAACCACCCGCTTCATGTATACGTACACCGGCGGCGTGATCTATAGCCCGGAGAAGAAGTACGAGAAGATTAGCCTTGACGACATGAAGAGTGCGGACCTGAACCGCTCGATCCAGGACGGTTGGGCCGCCATGATCCAACACTATTTCCTGGGCGCTTGGATTCCGAACCCAGGCGAGAAGGATACTTATTACACCAAAGCGCCTGATGGGAAACCCTACGTTATCGGCATGATTTCGCCCGAGAAGAGCGTCGCGCCGGGCGAGGAAAAACGCTTCGATCGCCGCCTGTATGTCGGTCCCAAGGATCAGGATCGCATGGCCAAGGTGACCGAGGGGCTGCGCCTGACGGTCGACTATGGCGTACTGACTGTGCTAGCCCAGCCTATATTTTGGCTCATGAAGCATATCCACAATTTTGTCGGGAACTGGGGCTGGTCGATCGTGATCCTGACCCTCATGATCAAGCTGGCCTTTTTTAAGTTGTCGGCCACGAGCTATCGCTCAATGGCCAATATGCGCAAGATGACGCCAAAGATCACGGCGATACGCGAGCGCTATGGCGATGACCGCCAGCGCATGAGTCAGGCCATGATGGAGCTGTACAAGACAGAGAAGATCAACCCGTTGGGCGGCTGTCTGCCGATTATCGTCCAGATCCCGGTTTTCATATCTCTGTACTGGGTGTTGCTCGAGAGCGTCGAATTGCGTCAGGCCGATTTCATCTTCTGGATCCACGACATGTCGGCCAAGGATCCGTACTACGTGCTACCGGTCCTGATGGGCATCACCATGTTCATCCAGCAGAAGCTCAATCCGCCGCCGCCGGACCCGATCCAGGCCAAGGTCATGATGTCGCTGCCGTTCATTTTTACGGCGTTCTTCGCCTTCTTCCCATCGGGCCTCGTGATCTACTGGGTCACGAATAGCACCCTGTCAATTTTGCAGCAGTGGTATATCACGCGCAAGATCGAGAACGCGGCCTAGGAAACCGCCGATCGAGTCCGCCCACGACTTGATCAGAGGTCCCAAGGCGAGCACGCTTCCTTCTCCTGTAGCCTGCGGGGGTAGACAGATGACCTCAGATACCATCGCTGCCGTTGCGACCCCACCGGGTCGCGGCGGCGTGGGCATCATCCGGGTCTCTGGCCCGGCGGTCACCAAGATCGCTGGAGCCGTACTCGGCACTCTTCCCAAGCCGCGTCTGGCTATGTATACGTCCTTCCTTGATGACCGTCATGAGTCTATCGATCTGGGCATTGCGCTATTCTTTCCCGGACCGCACTCATTTACGGGCGAGGATGTCCTCGAACTGCAGGGTCACGGCGGACAGATTGTCCTCGACCAGCTCTTGGCGCGTGTTCTCGAGCTCGGGGCCCGTGTGGCGCGACCCGGTGAATTCTCGGAGCGCGCCTTTCTCAACGGCCGCATCGATCTGGTTCAGGCCGAGGCCATCGCCGACCTCATCGATAGCCATTCGCTCGAGGCAAGCCGCGCCGCGCGGCGTTCGCTTCAGGGCGAGTTCTCCGAGCGGATTCATGCCCTTGTCGATCACCTAACCACTATCCGTGTCGAGATCGAATCGGCGTTGGATTTTTCCGATGAGGATATCGAGCTGCAGGCGCTCGGGCGCATCGTCGCCGAGATCTCTATGGTTCGTGATGCGATTGAGCGGCTGATCTGTGAGGCAGGACAAGGCAGCCTCCTACGTGACGGCATGACGGTTGTATTGGCCGGGCCGCCCAATGCCGGCAAGTCTAGCCTGCTTAACCGGCTAACCCGCCGTGAGGCGGCCATAGTGACCGATATCCCCGGTACGACTCGCGACGTCCTGCGCGAGCAGATCCAGATCGACGGTATGCCTGTACATGTCCTAGATACGGCCGGTCTGCGCGAGAGCGACGATCCGGTCGAACAGGCCGGCGTCCGTCGTGCCCGAGATCAGATCGAGCACGCCGATCGAGTCCTGTTCGTGATCGATGATCAGAGCGAGCCCGAAGTATGGGGCGCGGAATTTGAACGTCTACCCAGGTCTCGGTTGACTCTGTTGCGCAACAAGGCGGACCTGAGCGGGAGAAAGATCGGGACCCCGGCCTCTGAAGGACCCGATGGCGTGAGCGAGATCGCCCTGTCGGCCCGAACCGGGGAGGGTATCGATATCCTCTGCGAACACCTCAAGGCCTGCATGGGCTTCCAGAACCAGGCAACCGGGCAGTTCAGCGCCCGTAGGCGGCATGTCGATGCCCTTGAGCGCACGCGCGCCTTGATCGAGCGTGCGGCAGAGGCCCGTGACTATGAACTTGTTGCTGAGGAACTGCGATTGGCCCAGAGCACCCTGGGAGAGATCACGGGAGCCGTGACGTCGGACGACCTGCTCGGTGAGATCTTCTCGAGTTTTTGTATCGGGAAGTAGTTTCTGACAGGCCCCGGGGCGGAATCCCGCCCCGGGGTGACACAAGGATCAGGCGCCGAATTGTTCGGCGACAAAGTCCCAATTGACGAGCGACCAGAAGGACTCGACGTACTTGGGGCGGGCGTTGCGGTAATCGATGTAGTAGGCGTGCTCCCAGACATCGCAAGTCAGAAGCGGGGCCTGACCGTTGGTCATGGGGTTGCCGGCGTTGCTCGTGCTGACGAGTTCAAGCTTGCCATTGGAGTTCTTGACGAGCCAGCCCCAACCGGAGCCGAAGGTTGTAATCGCGGTCTGTGAGAACTTCTCTTTGAAGACATCGAGTGAACCGAAGGCCTCGTCGATTGCAGCTGCCAGCGCACCTGTGGGGGCGCCACCACCGTTCGGCGACAGGCAGTTCCAGTAGAAGCTGTGGTTCCATACCTGAGCGGCGTTGTTGAAGATGCCGCCGGAGGCCTTACAGATGATGTCCTCAAGGCTGAGGTTGGCGAACTCCGTGCCGTTGATCAGGTTGTTCAGGTTGGTCACGTAGGTTTGATGATGTTTCCCATAGTGATATTCCAGGGTCTCCTGGGAGATATGGGGTTGCAATGCGTCGAGCGCATAGGGTAGTTCCGGTAGTTTGTGCTCCATGATGAGCCTCCTTGAATGGGTAGTTGTTAAAGTGGATTGTGACTTCGAAAGGCGTGGTCGTGGACTATATCGTTTGTGTCTCACTAGAAAGGTCGACTATTCCAGTAGGTTAGTCTATGCCATGGGCTTGGATGCGTGCAAGGCCGACAGTCAATGGCCTGTGGTAAGTGCCTAGCCTAGCGGGTAGACTACGCCGTCAACAGGGTTTATTGAGGGTGTACTAGAGATGAATCGCGATCAGACCTTATTGAGTGGGGCGAGACTGTGGTTAGTCGTCGGCATAGCGGGCGGCGTGGCCGTGGTGTCATATTTCATGTCCGGACCCAAGCCTAAGGAACATGAGCCTATCCCATTGGCCGAATCCCCAGCGATGGTTGAAAATGAGGCCCCAGAGTCTCCTGAAATCTCTGAACTGGGTGACGAAGCGCTGACTCTGCCTCCGGCGCCGGAGGCAGAGTCGCCCGATCGGCAACCCGAGGTCATCGTATCGTTGCCGCCCGAACAGCCGCCAAAGCCTGCCGCTCCCGGCCTGCCCTTGCTCGAAGGCAGCGATCCCGAGGTCTATCGTAGCCTTGCCACCACAGTGCGGGATCCTGAGGGGGTGCAGTTGAAGGGCCTGTTGGCACCAAAGGACCGGATCCGCCGCTTCGTCACGACCGTGGCGAACCTTGGTGACAACAAAGTTCCCCGCCGTCATTTACCGGTGCGCTCGGCCCAGGGTGGCCTTGCGGTCAAGCGAACCGTGGATGGCCGATTGGTTGTCGACGAGGCGAATTTTCGTCGCTATACCCCCTACGTTGAACTCCTAGAGGCAGTCGATGTCGACCAACTGGCAAAGGTCCACGAGCATCTGAGTCCACTGTTCGATCAGGCCTATCGAGACCTGGGTTTCCCGAAGGGCCGGTTTGACGGCTCCTTGCTGAGCGCCATCGATCGCGTGTTGGCCGCACCGGAACAGACCGAAGCTCTGGTCGTCAAACGCCTCTCGGCCAATTATGTTTTTGCCGACAAGTCGCTAGAGGCCTTGCCGGAGATCGATAAACTCATGCTGCGGATGGGTCCCGAGAATGCTCGCCGGATCAAGGCGCGTTTAAGCGCCCTGCGTGCGCAACTTGAGACAAAGGACCAATAATGAATCCTGTCATTGCCCTGGTCGGTCGCCCAAATGTGGGGAAGTCGACGCTATTCAATCGCATGACCCGAAGCCGGGATGCATTGGTTGCGGACCAGCCCGGCCTGACCCGGGATCGCAACTATGGCCTTGCCTCCTTCGGGGACCGACAATGCGTGGTGGTTGATACGGGCGGCCTAGGCGAGGCGCGGGACTCGATCGATGAACTCATGGAACAGCAGGCCCTGCAGGCCGTTGACGAGGCTGACCGGATCCTCTTCTTAGTCGATGGCGCCGTTGGACTGACGCCTGCGGACGAAGAGGTCGCGCTCCTGTTGCGTCGGCGAGGAAAGCCGGTGGCTATTGTTGCCAATAAGTCCGAGGGGCGCGACCCTGACATGGTGTGCTCGGATTTCCAATCATTGGGTTACCAGGACGTTTATTGCATCTCGGCCGCGCACGGCCAGGGCGTCAACGCTTTGATGTCCGAGATCGCCGGAGGCCTACCCGAGGATGATGCACCTGAGGCTCAGGTGGAGAACGTTGGCCGGATTGCGGTCGTTGGGCGGCCCAATGTTGGCAAGTCGACCCTGATCAATCGCTTGCTGGGCGAAGAGCGCGTCATCATCTTCGATCAGCCAGGGACCACGCGCGATAGCGTCTACATCCCTTTTGAGCGGGACGGACAGTCCTATACGTTGATCGACACGGCCGGTGTGCGGCGTCGGAGTCGGGTCGATGATATGGTCGAGAAGTTCAGTATCGTTAAGACTATGCAGGCTATCAGTGCGTGCCAGGTCGCGATCATGGTCCTGGATGCGCATGAGGAGATCGCGGAGCAGGATGCACGTCTGCTGGGTCTGATCGTTCAGTCCGGGCGCGCCCTCGTGCTGGGAATCAATAAATGGGACGGTATGGCGCCGGATGCCCGTGAGCGGATCCGGGTTGAACTGGATCGCAAACTTCAATTCGTGGACTTTGCCGAGCGATTCTTCATCTCGGCCCTGCATGGCAGCGGTGTGGGTGACCTGTTTCGCGCTGTCGATCGGGCGCGCCGTGTGGCCGAGGCAAGCTGGCAGACCTCACGCCTGACTCAGCTATTGGAGGAGGCTATCTATAAGAAGCCCCCACCTCTGGTCAGAGGGCGGAGGATCAAGCTGCGCTACGCCCATCAGGGTGGACGCAATCCACCTACGATCATTATTCATGGCAACCAGACGGCCAACGTACCGGCGAACTACGAGCGTTATCTGCAGAATTTTTTCCGGCGCGCATTGAGCATCGTTGGAACGCCGGTCGTGATCCAGTTCAAGACCGGCGACAATCCCTTCAAGGGCCGCAAGAACACGCTGACGCCGCGTCAGATACGCAAACGTCAGCGCATTCGCACGCTTAAGCGTTAGCAGCGGTCCCTGAGGTACTGGACCAACAACGGTACCGGACGCCCCGTTGCACCTTTTTCTGCGCCATCGAGCCAGGCCGTACCGGCGATATCGAGGTGGGCCCAGTGGTAGTCCTTGGTGAAGCGCGACAGGAAGCAGGCCGCCGTGATCGTGCCGGCATCGCGGCCGCCGGCGATGTTCGGGATGTCGGCGAAGTTGCTCTTGAGCTGTTCGTCGTATTCCGTCCATAGCGGCAGCGACCAGGCGCGGTCACCGGCCTGCTTGCCTGCATCGACCAGATCGTCGACCAGGGTTTCGTCATTGCCGAGCAGACCGCTGGCGTGTTTGCCCAGGGCGACCACGCAGGCCCCGGTCAGGGTGGCGATGTCGATGACCCGGGCCGGCTTGAACTGAGCGGCGTAGGTCAGGGCGTCGCAGAGGATCAGGCGGCCCTCGGCGTCGGTGTTGAGGATCTCGATGCTCCGGCCCGACATGCTGACGACGACATCGCCGGGTTTGGTGGCGCTGCCGCCGGGCATGTTCTCGGTCGATGGGATGATGCCCACGACATTGATCGGCAGTCCCATCTCGGCGATGGCCGTGATCGTGCCGAACACACTGGCTGCGCCGCACATATCGTATTTCATCTCGTCCATAGCCGCCGATGGTTTGATCGAGATGCCGCCGGAATCGAAGGTCACGCCTTTGCCAACCAGTACCTGGGGATTGTCGCCCTTCTTGCCGCCGTTGTATTGCAGCGTGATTAGGCGGGGTTCCTCATGGCTGCCGCGGGCGACACTGAGCAGGGCGCCCATCTTCTTTTCCGTGATGGCCTTTTTGTCGAGGACATTGACCTTGAGCGAGTCGTATTGCTTTGCGAGACGCTTGGCCTCTTCGCCCAGATAGCTCGGTGTGCAGACATTGCCGGGCAGGTTACCGAGGTCGCGGGCCAGCGACTGGCCGACAGCAATGGCCTGGCCGATGCGAACGGCCTTCTTGATCGTGGCTAATTCGGACTTATCGGCGCAGTATACCGTCTGTTCGTGCAGCGATGTCGGATTGGGTTCTTTCTTGAATTGGTCAAAGCGATAGGCTTGGTGTTCGCCGTTGCGGACTAGCTCGGTGACCTTCCATGCAAGGTCGCGGCCTTTGACCGGCAGCGTGGTCAACGTATTGGTGGCGCGCTTAATCCCGGCGCTGTTGAGCGCGGCGGCGGCGGCGGCCAGGATACGGCTGTAGATATTGGGTTCGATTTCGTGCTCGTTGCCACATCCGACGAGCAGCAATCTTTGGCATGACAGACCTGGGACCTGACGGAGCAGCAAAGTGTCACCGGGTTTCCCTTTAATGTCGCCATCCTTCAGAATGGCATGAATGAGGCCACCGGCAGCCGCGTCCAATGTCTCCGCGATGGCGCCGAGCCGTTTGCCTTCGTGAATACCGATTACAAGGCAGTCTGTGCTCAGTTGGATGATTTCAGCCTGTTTTGTCGTAAACTTCATATGTGCTCCTGGTCTGGCTTGATGTGTCATAAACGATCGCCTTGTCCGGTCAGTGGAAAAGGCGGTTCATGTGAGTTTAACTCATATTTCGGCACTTGCTAGGTGTGATATCGACATGTTTGTTTTTGACTATAAACAGTAAATGGATACAAGCTTCACGTGATTCTGAGTCGCTACCTCATCCGGGAAATCCTCAAGACGATGCTTGGCGTCCTGGCCGTCTTGCTACTGATCTATATCAGTAACCGTTTCGTGCGCTTCCTTGCCGATGCCAGCGCTGGGGAGCTTGCAGGACAGTTGATTTATCAGCTCCTGGTGCTAAAAACGCTAAGCGCAATGACCATCCTATTGCCCCTGTCCCTGTTTTTCGCGACGCTGCTGACCTTCGGTCGTTTCTATCAGGATCATGAGATGGCCGTAATCCATGCCTGCGGTGTCAGTAGTGGGTGGTTGATTCGGCGCGTACTGTTGCTTGCCTTCGTCGTGGCTGTGGTTGTCGCTGGGATCTCCCTCTTCGCTTCGCCTTGGGCCGAGTCGACTAGCGATCAGCTTATCGAGGGTCAGAACAAGACGCCTGAGACCATGCTCGTTTCCCCTGGGCGGTTCCACGAGATCAAGAATGGTCGGGGCGTCGTCTATGTCGAACAGCAGAGTGGCGATGGACTAGCCGTTTCGAATATCTTTATGAACGAGACCCTAAGTGAGGGGGAGCAGGTGATCGTTTCGGCGCCCCGTGCTCATTTTGAGCGGGATAGTGGGAACGGCAACGACTATCTCGTCCTCGAGGATGGTTATCGCTATGAATCGGATCCCGCTCGGAACCGCTTTTCGGTTATCGAATTCATCGCTCATGGCATCCTGCTTGAGGACCGTCCGCTGACACCGACCGTTGTACAGACACGCGAGATCCCGACATCTGATCTTCGCATAGGCACCATGCGCCAGCATCAGGCTGAGCTAGAGTGGCGTATCTCGCAGCCCTTGTCGGTGATCCTGCTGGCCTTGTTGGCTGTCCCCTTGAGTCGCAGTCAGCCCAGGCAGGGCCGCTTCGCCCGCATGTTCATGGCTATCCTGATCTATGCGATTTACAGCAATCTGCTCGGCGTATCAAAGCATTGGGTGTCTCAGGGTATCGTCTCCCCGTTGGTCGGTCTGTGGTGGGTGCACCTGCTGATCCTGGCTTGGGCGATGTTGCTTATCGCGCAGCAGGCGGGCAGTCTGAATCCCACGCGATGCTGGCTCCGGCGCAAAGTGGCAGCCACGTGAGACTGCTGGATCGTTATATCGGGCGTACCGTCATCACGACTACGCTGATCGTGCTCGCGGTCTTGTTGGCCCTGTTCACCT
>CAZASZ010000034.1:0-6814 GCA_964487925.1 uncultured Gammaproteobacteria bacterium | reverse complement strand
TGTGTTATCAGTTTATGCCGATTGCAGCCTTGCTGGGCGGGCTGATCGGCCTCGGCATGCTGGCCAATCAAAATGAACTGACTGTCATCAGGGCGGCAGGTGTCTCCCGTGGCCGCATCATACTGAGCGTTATGCAGGCCGCACTCGTGCTCGTGGTACTTGGTTTTGCGATGGGGCAATGGCTGGCGCCACGCAGCGAGGTATTTGCTCAGAATCAACGCGCTGCGGCTCTTGGGGAGCAGCCGACCTTGCAGACCCGGTCGGGCCTTTGGTACCGGGATGCGGATAGTTTCGTGCACATCCGCTCCATGGAATCCACTGGCAGCTTGCTGGGGATCGATATCTATATACTTGACGACCGCCATCACCTCCGTGAGTACCGGCACGCGGCAATGGCACTTTTCCGTGACTCTGGCTGGAGTTTGCGTAATGTCCGTCGTAGGGTTTTGGATCCAGAGAGGGTCAAAGAGTATCAACTCGCCGAGATGACCTGGAATACCACGATCGAGCCCAATTTGCTTGATGTTGTCGCGGTGCGGCCCGAGAGCATGGCGATTTGGGAGCTTTACGACTACCTCGGCTTTCTACACGCTAACGGACTTGATGCGGGGCGGCACGAGCTGGCTTTCTGGCGACAGATTCTGATGCCCGTGACGACTATGATTATGGTGATTTTGAGCATACCGTTCGTGTTCGGTTCATTGCGCTCAGCGAGTATGGGGCAGCGGGTCATGATCGGCGCATTATTGGGCATCGGCTTTTATCTGCTTGACCAGATGAGTGGCTACATCGGACTCGTCTATCACATCAATCCCCTGATTTGCGCCCTGGCCCCCGGCCTGATCTTTCTCGTCACCGCCGCAGGGTTGTTGCGCCGAAGCGTATAGGTCGCGCCCTGCTGGGCGCTGTGGGGAAGCCCTCAGGCGCCCCTCCATACTCTCCCCGGGTTCACTTTGTCGAGCAGGATGCCGATATGGGCCGAGTGAAGACAAAAAAGTCATGGACTTAAGAAGACAACGATGAGTCGTTTCAACATATATTTAGGACCTTTGCCGGCGGGTTCTGTTCCGGGATGTGTCTGTGCGTGTGTCTTGAGGGATCAGGGTGAGCTTGCATGAGGCGCCATCGTAATAGGCGACGTATGGTCGAACCTGGGTTACTGGCGCGTTTCGAACCGATGTCTCGACTCAGGCCCGATGAGCGTATCGTGCTAGCGAGTCAGGCCAGAATCGTCCGTTTGGCTGCGGGTCGCTACTTATTTCGTCAAGGTGGTGAAGACTCCAAGGCCTATTTTCTGCTTTCCGGCCGTTTGCGGCTGACCCCCTATACAGGAGAAGGGCTTCTGGTCGAGTCCGGCGACGCTAACTCGCGCCTCGCGTTGAGTCCGCGCGCATACCAGCAATATACGGCGGTGACCCTGACCGCCGCCGAGGTGGTAGTTATTGATGCCCGGCTCCTGGATGGGGTCTCGAGTCTGACCGGGATGGTCCCGCCGCGTCGTTTCGACGTGGCCTGTGACACAGGGCTGCAGGACTGGCTGCGTGGTTTGTTCGAGGACGTCAGGGATGCGATCGCGGACGATCAGTTGGTCCTTCCCGTGCCTCCGGCCTTCGGTGAGCAGATTGCTAATCTCGTGGCCAACGAACGTATCGAGGCAGAGCGTCTGATCGAGGCAGTCTGCGCTGATCCCGCTATTTGCGCCAAACTGCTGCGAGCGGCAAACGGCACGCTGTTTCATGACCAGCCACCGGCCTTGACTTGCGAGGCGGCAGTTAAACGGCTCGGGCTGCGCGCAGCGCGGCATTTGGTTATGAGCTATGCGATTCGTGATCGTCTGCGGAACCCTGAGGAAGGCATCAGCCAGCGGCTCGACGAATACTGGTTGACCGCGACGTCGGTTGCGGCGATCAGCGCAGTGCTGGCGAGCCGTTTACCTGGCTTGTCCGCGCCGCGTTGCCGGTTGGCGGGTTTGTTGCACGATATCGGGACGCTCGCGCTGTTGGCCTTTGCTCACCAGTTTCCCGGAGCCCTCTTAGACCCGGCCACCCTTGATGAGGCCATCGAGAGGTTGTCGTGCCCGTTGGGGGCGCTCCTGGTACAGACCTGGGGTTTGGGCGATGACTTGTTGCCCGCACTGGCTGGGAGCGGTGACTGGTATCGCTCGCATCCCGGCGAGACCGATATTGCGGACCTGATTCTTGTGGCGCGCGCCCATTGCAGGATCGACTCTACGCGCGGTGCCGGACATCTGCCGGATCCTAGCGCGATGCCGGCCTACGAGCGCTTGGGACTGCATGCGACGGAGCAGGATGAAGGCCTTTCCATTCTTTTGCAGGCCCAGGAGTTTTTAGACGCGGCGCAAGGGTTTTTGCGAGAATCCTAGTTGGCGTGTCGCCGCATCGGATACAGACAGGACGCCTCTAAAAACTCGCTGAAACCGCGCTGGCCGCGTTGTAAACGCGCTCAAAATGCAGCGCTGTTTCGCTCGTTTATACGTCTCGCGCTCAATCCCTTAGCTGCATTCCCAACAGTCTGCCAGCCGAAGGGTCTTCCGTCAGGCGCGCAGGGCCTTGGCGATCCGAACCAGACCAGCCTCAATGAGTGCCATGCTGGTCGCGAATGACAGCCGCATATACCCCGGCATGCCGAACGCCGAGCCCGGAACGACAGCGACGCCAGCGTCATTGAGCAGGTATTCTCCGAAGGCGACATCATCATGGAAGCCGCAGGCGGCCATGGCCCCGGTAATCTCCGCGAAGGCATAAAACGCCGCTTGTGCCGGCAGACACTTAACGCCCGGCATGGCGTTTAGTCCGTTCACGATTACGGCATGACGCTCGCGGAAGGCCGTGTTCATGGTGTCAATGAATGATTGGTCGCCACGTAGTGCGACCTCCGCCGCCACTTGGGATATCGAAGTAGGGTTGGAGGTGCTTTGCGACTGAATGTCCTTCATGGCCTTGATGACGCTCGCTGGGCCTGCGGCGTAGCCGATACGCCAGCCGGTCATCGCGTATGCCTTTGATACGCCGTTGAAGACAACCGTCCGCTCGTAGAGGTCCGGGCAGGCCATGAGGATGTTGCAAAACGGCTCGTCTCCGAGCTGGATATGCTCGTAGATGTCGTCGCTCGCGATGAGTACGTTCGGGTGTTGCTTGAGCACCTCACCCAGGGCCTGGAGCTCTTCTTTGCTGTAGGTGGCGCCTGTCGGGTTGGACGGGCTGTTCAGAAACAGCAGGCGGGTCCTCGCGGTGATGGCCGAGTCGAGCTGCTCGGGCGTCATCTTGAAGCCCTGATCGATATCGCAGCGTACAAAGACCGGCGCCCCGTCGGCGAGTCGGACCATGTCTGGATAGGACACCCAGTAAGGCGCAGGGATGATGGCCTCGTCTCCAGGGCTCAGAAAGGCCTGTGTGAGGTTGTAAAGCCCATGTTTGGCGCCGCACGATACGAGGATTTGTTGAGGCGAATACTCGATCTGATTATCGCGCTTGAACTTGTCAGCAACGGCCTGACGCAGAGACAAGGTGCCATCAACTGCCGTGTAGCGCGTGAAATTGTTGTTAATGGCGTCGATGGCCGCCTGCTTAACGTGGTCGGGGGTGTTGAAGTCCGGTTCGCCGGCGCCGAAACCAATGATGTCTTTGCCTTCCGCACGCAGGGCGGCCGCTTTGGCCGTGATGGCCAGCGTCGGTGAGGGTTTGATTCGGCTGACACGTTGCGCTAGTTTCACTGCAAATTCCCCATTGTCATAATCGCTCGGGTTACTATACAGGACTACCTGAATACGAACCAAGATAACAGCGTGGATTTTTATCTGTTGCGGATGTAGATATGACGACGACACGGCAATTTCAAGTGCACTCCGCCTTTGACCCGGCCGGTGATCAACCGGCTGCGATAGAGGCCTTGAAGGATGGGCTGGAGAGCGGACTTGCACGTCAGACCCTGCTCGGGGTCACGGGCTCAGGAAAGACCTTCACGATGGCCAATCTGATCGCCGATTTGCAGCGCCCAGCCATGATCCTGGCCCCCAATAAGACGCTCGCGGCCCAACTCTACGCAGAGATGCGGGAGTTTTTTCCGGACAACGCCGTCGAGTACTTCGTCTCCTACTACGACTACTACCAGCCCGAGGCCTATGTGCCGGCCAGCGATACCTTCATCGAGAAGGACTCGGCGATTAACGCGCAGATTGAGCAGATGCGTCTGTCGGCGACCAAGGCCCTGTTGGAGCGGCCCGACGCAATCATTGTGGCCTCTGTCTCGTCTATTTATGGCCTCGGTGACCCAGGGACCTACCTCGAGATGGTGCTGCACCTGGTTCGAGGAGATGTCATCGGCCAGCGTCGGATCCTGCGCCAGCTCGCTGACTTGCAATACACCCGAAACGACGTCGAACTGCGGCGCGGCACCTATCGGGTCCGCGGTGAGGTCATCGATATCTTCCCAGCTGAATCGGACAGCGAGGCCGTGCGCGTCGAGCTGTTCGACGACGAGATCGAGCGCCTGAGCTACTTCGATCCCCTGACGGGAGCAGTATCACGACAGGTGAAGCGGCTGACGATCTATCCTAAGTCGCACTATGTGGCCCCCCGTGAGGTCCTGATGCATGCGGTCGATGTTATCAAGGTGGAGCTTCGCGACCGGCTCGAAGAACTTCACGCGAACAATAAGCTCGTTGAGGTTCAGCGCCTGGAGCAGCGCACGCGATTCGATATGGAGATGATGCTGGAGCTTGGCTATTGCTCTGGTATCGAGAACTATTCGCGCCATTTGTCCGGACGCAAGGCCGGCGAACCACCGCCGACCTTGTTCGACTACCTGCCCGCCAATGCGCTGCTGTTCCTCGATGAAAGCCACGTCACGGTCCCTCAGTTGGGCGGGATGTATCGTGGCGACCGTGCGCGCAAGCGGACTCTGGTCGAGTACGGCTTTCGGTTGCCATCCGCTCTCGATAACCGGCCGTTGTGTTTCGAGGAGTTCGAGGCGCTGGCGCCTCAGACCGTTTACGTCTCGGCGACGCCGGGTGATTACGAACGGGCGCACAGTGATGCTATCGTCGAACAGGTCGTGCGGCCCACGGGGCTGGTCGATCCGCAAGTCGAGGTCCGTCCGGTGGCGACTCAGGTCGATGACCTGCTGTCCGAGATCAACCTGCGCACCGAGCGTGGGGAGCGCGTGCTCGTGACTACTTTGACCAAACGCATGTCTGAGAGTCTTACCGAGTACCTGACAGAGCACGGTGTCCGGGTGCGTTATCTCCATTCCGATATCGATACCGTTGAACGTGTCGAGATTATCCGCGATCTGAGACTGGGTACGTTCGATGTTCTGGTCGGAATCAATTTGCTGCGTGAGGGGCTGGATATCCCTGAGGTCTCCTTGGTTGCCATTCTGGACGCAGACAAGGAAGGCTTTCTGCGTTCCGAACGATCCCTGATCCAGACCATCGGACGGGCGGCCCGTCACTTGCATGGTCGGGCCATTCTCTATGGCGATTCCGTGACTGGGTCCATGCAACGCGCAATATCGGAGACCGAGCGGCGGCGTGAAAAACAGCTGCAGTATAACGAGCAGCATGGCATCTCGCCGCGCGGTATTCGTAAGAGCATCATTAATATCATTAATGGGGTACCCGGCACGGAAGTTCCAGGTGCTGGCGGCGTCGCAAAGGTTGCCGAGGGCGCGGGGGCCTATGCTGCTATGTCGCCTGCGGAGGTCGCGAAAAAAATCGCTGAACTTGAACAGACCATGTATCAACATGCACGGGACCTCGAGTTCGAAAAGGCGGCGAAGATTCGCGATGAGATCCACGCGCTTAATGAAATTGCCCTGGGTTTAACGTCCTGAGGCCCGTGATGTGCTCACCGCTTTGCCCTGAATTACCCAAGGAGATTGATTGTCAATGACCATTGGCCTTAGAATAGCCGGACACATTTGCATGTGTCTGCATGCCGGGGGGGCGGCTCAGGCTGCGCTATGAGATAACAAAAAGGGTGCATTCGATGATTAACAAAAGATATTCCATTGTTGCTACAACGATTTTTGCTGTTTTTTTGGGGATGACGGTGGGTACGGCATGGGCCAAGGGTGGAGACCCTATTGCTGGTAAGGATAAGGCCGCGCTGTGCGCGGGTTGTCATGGCGACGATGGTAACAGCTTGACCTCGGATTTCCCGAGGCTTGCAGGCCAGTACGAGAACTACATTGTGAAGCAGGTGCGCGACTTCCAGAGTGGTAGGCGCGCCAACAACGACACCATGACAGGTATGGCCGCCATGGTCGCCAGCGTTGAAGACGCCCATGACATCGGCGCCTATTTCTCGAGTCAGAAGATGGCCAAAAAGCCTCTGACGGGCATCGAGAAGGCCCTGGCCGTCAAAGGCAAGAAACTGTTTACGGAAGGTAACCCGATGAAGGGCGTCTATGCTTGCATCAACTGCCACGGCGCTCGCGGCAAGGGTAAGTCGGCTAATATCTCGACCTTCCCGCGTATCGGCGGCCAGCATCGCGATTACATCATCAAGAACCTGACGGATTTCCGCGACGGTCGTCGCAAGAACGATCCTGCCAGCATGATGGCGGATATTGCCCGTAAGCTGTCCAACGACGAAATCAAGGCGCTGGCGACGTACCTATCTGCACAGCTTCCCTGATCGGGCTATCAAGCAAATAGAAAAGGCCCGCTTCAGCGGGCTTTTTTATGGTGCGCCCGGCAGGGCGCACCCACTCGGAGGTGGAAGTCCTCTACTCGCTCGGCAAGGGGAAGAGTTAGCTAAACGGCAAGGGTGCCGCGGGTAACTGCGGATCT
>CAZASZ010000033.1:0-21357 GCA_964487925.1 uncultured Gammaproteobacteria bacterium | reverse complement strand
TACATGTTTGGCGTCAAACTATAGTTTTTTTTTAGAAAAATTAAAACAGTTTTCGAGAAAAAGCGGAGTTTTTCCAGATATCATCGTTTGTGTTTCACTCATCGGGCGATTGTTGATCTCGGAAATATACGCCCAAAACTGGTTGAAGCGGCGCTAATTAAATAAGGTAAACCCCCGGCTTTGCCGGGGGACTCTCATAGGTTTGACCGTTCCCACGGTCTTTCTATCCTAAGTTGCTCTACCACGAGTAACGAAGGAAAAAGCGATGAGAGATTATAAAAGTCTTGCACATACGAAATGGGATTGTAAGTACCACGTGGTATTCATCCCGAAATATAGGAAGAAGATTATCTACGGTAACTTGAGAGAGTATCTTGGTGAAATATTCCACGAGTTAGCGGGTCACAGAGAAAGTAAAATTGAAGAAGGGCATTTGATTGGAGATCACATTCACGTGTGTATCAGCATTCCGCCGAAATATGCTGTATCGAAAGTGATCGGCTATATTAAGGGGAAAAGCGCGATAATGATAGCGCGCCAATTTGGAAAGAAAGTGAGGAATTTCAAAGGAGAGCGGTTTTGGGTGAGGGGTTATTTCGTGTCGGCAGTTGGCCTGGATGAGGCGATGGTTCGGGAGTATATTCGAAGTCAGGAAGCGCGAGACAAGTATTTTGACCAGCAGGACTTACCGCTTTAGCGGTTAATGCTTTGCCCCTTTGAGGGGCTCACCCGTATAAGCCCCCGGCTTTGCCGGGGGGCATTTAACTTTGTTTGGGCACATGATCGCAGCGCTGGAATCTGATGCATATATTTCGCTCTTTTAGCGTCGAATATCTGCCTGTTTCAAAGCGCATTACTATATCGCTAAGCGACGACAGAACTCTTTTTCGACGCCGGAGGCGCAAGCAGTTTATTTGTAGGCGTCACTTGGTAGTGACCTCTGAGGAACTGTTGATAGAGTAGGGCGTCAAATGAATTCTGGCGATGTGGATGATGGTAAGGTGTACGCCTATGAGGAGGTCACGGTTCTTTATGTTTGCGAGGCGTTTTGTGCAACCCCTACGCAGAGGGTTTTCGGCGGTTTTTGTGGTCGCCCTAATTGCGGGAGATGCGTCGTCACGTCAGGAAGTCGCCGTGTTCGATGCTACGCCCCGTGCACGTTTGCTACAAGTGCAAGCCGTGCCGAACGATCCGCTCTTTGGCAAGCAATGGGGGCTGCAGAATATCGGTACCACGCCCGATTTCTTTCAGGCCATCGCCGGGGCTGATATCTCGGCGACTCGCGCCTGGGATATAACTACCGGTGATCCGTCTGTAATCGTCGCAGTGGTCGATACCGGGATCGATACCGCCCATCCTGATTTGCTGCCCAACCTATGGATAGACCCCGCGACGCGTGCCTACGGGCGGAACTTCTTGAGTCGTCTCGATCTCAACGGACAGGATGTTATTAATCCTGGCGAGGTGGATGACATCAATGGCCACGGCACGGCAATGGCTTCAATCCTCGGCGCCAGAGGAAATAACCAGATCGGGATTTCGGGTGTGGCATGGAACGGTCAGATTATGGCCTTGCGCGCTTTTGATGAAAACGGGAACATTGCATTGACCTCCGGGCTGTCGAACCATGTTTCAGAAGCAATCGACTTTGCGATTAATCACGGTGCACGGATTATCAATCTGAGTTTCGGTACGATTGATGGCGCGGATCCGAATTGTCCGGGCTGCCTGACAAATTCGCCGGAGTATCGTGCCCTCGAACGAGCGAGAAATGCGGGCATTCTTGTCGTGGCCGCCGCCTGCAATGAAGGTCAGGACAACGATCCCGGCGGTGGCCGCTGTTTCCCTGCCAGTTTTGATCTCGACAATATCATTGCGGTTGCGGCATCAGATTTCCAGGATCACATTGCGACATTTTCGAACTATGGTCGAATCAACGTAGATCTGGCCGCACCGGGAGATCGCGTTCTCGGAAGCGTGTCCCGATGGCGCACGGTGAAGCGGTGCGCGACTACGAACGGTGTTCCCTTGGCGACCTGCGGTGCGATTGATACCGGTACGAGTCCAGTCTGTCGTGCGCTGTTATCCGTCACTGCCTCCGGCAGCGCGTTGAAAAGCGGGAATGTTAAGTGGGCTGATGATTCGTCGGGGCCGACCTCTGCATGGAAATTGCTTAGGAAAGTAAGTTTTCTGCCATCTTCTCTCACGGGTCCGACGGAAGTTTATGTCGATCTTAAGGCGCTCAGTCAGCATGGCAATGCCTATCAGCTTCTGTTCGAGTGGGCCTCTCAGGCAGTGACCACGGATTCGATCGAGATACAATGTCGTGTCGAAGGGGATAGCGGCTCACCTGGACTTTTCAGTGGCACCTCTGCGGCGGCGGCCTTTGTAAGCGGGGCAGCCGCGCTACTACTTGCTAAAGATCCAAAACAGGATTATCACAGCCTGCGTGATCGCATCCTATTCGGTGTCGATCCGTTGCCGCTGGTGAGCGACGCAGTGCGAGTCGCGAGTGGAGGGCGTTTAAGCGTGGCTGGTGCATTGGGTCTCCCGGCGAGTCCGCCTGTCGCCCAGTCAACGGCGCAACCTGCTTCGGGTGGCGGTGGAGCCATGGGTTTTGTCCTTTTGCTGCCATGGTTGCGATGGATCATGGCGCACAAAAAACACCTCTCTGGGCCACAATAATGTTTCTGGGGGATGGCCGCGTAGCCTGACCGAGACCGGGCCGAGTTGTTTGAGTCTAATTATTCTTATGGCTATTTTGATGCTGGATAATAACTTGCTATCATGAAGACCATTTTTTATTGCGCTAAACGGGAATGAAACGCCGGCTCTATATTAAGACCTTTGGTTGTCAAATGAACGAATATGACTCGGCCAAGATGGTCGACGTCTTGCGTGAGAGCCATGGATACGAGCGCGTCGATTGCCCTGAAGAGGCCGATCTACTGCTTTTGAACACCTGCTCGGTGCGTGAAAAGGCTCAAGAGAAGGTCTTTTCCGAGTTGGGTCGCTGGAATCAGCTCAAGCAACAGCGCCCGGAGATGATTCTGGGGGTTGGCGGCTGTGTCGCGAGCCAGGAGGGGGAGGCTATTCGGACTCGGGCGCCTTATGTGGACCTCGTTTTTGGTCCCCAGACTTTGCACCGGCTGCCGGATATGTTGCGTTCTGCGGAGGCACGCCGTATCTCCGTCGTGGACGTCTCCTTCCCGGAGATCGAGAAATTCGATGCGCTGCCTACACCTCGTGCCGAAGGTCCCACGGCTTTTGTGTCCGTCATGGAGGGCTGTAGCAAATACTGCACCTTTTGCGTGGTGCCTTATACGCGCGGAGAGGAAGTTAGCCGGCCATTCGACGATGTCATCCGCGAGGTCTCTGCGCTGGCCCGTCAAGGCGTCCGTGAAGTGACCCTGCTTGGTCAGAATGTGAATGCCTATTGTGGAGATATGGACGATGGCAGCCATGCCGATCTGGCCTTATTGATTCACTACATCTCGGCGATAGATGGCATCGGCCGCGTTCGCTATACGACGTCCCATCCGGTCGAGATGACCTCCAGCCTGATTTCTGTCTATGCCGAGGTGCCGACGCTCGTCAGTCATCTTCATTTGCCGGTGCAAAGTGGTTCGGACCGCATCCTGAGTCTCATGAAACGCGGTCACACCGCGCTCGAGTATCGCGCAATAATCCGATGTCTCCGAGAGGCCCGTCCCGATCTGAGTCTGTCTTCGGATTTCATTATTGGTTTCCCGGGGGAGACCGAGGCCGATTTTGAGGCCACGATGGCATTGATCGAGGACGTGCGCTTCGATCATTCATTCAGTTTTATCTACAGTCCGAGGCCGGGCACACCCGCAGCTGCTTTTTCCGATGATGTGCCCATGTCCGTCAAGCAACAGCGTTTAAAGCGGCTTCAGAATCGCATCAACACATTGGCATCCGAATTCAGTGCAGCCATGGTAGGGACGATGCAGCAGGTCCTCGTGGAAGGGCCTTCCAGGAAGTCGCAGGCCGCCATGTCCGGGCGAACCCCGAACAATCGAGTCGTGAACTTTGCGGGTGATGCCTCCTTGGTTGGCGGTTTTGTCACTGTCGAAATCACCGAGGCGTTGCCGAACTCTTTACGTGGGGTTCTGGTTGAGGCGCCAAGAGTGCCCTCCGTATCGCAGCGCCCGGGGCTCGCGCTACCCAGATGAGCCAGCATCCGCGATCTAGCGATATCACCCTGGAGCCGTCAGACAACGATCGCCTAGCCAATCTTTGTGGCCAGTTCGACGCCCATCTCCGGCAGATCGAGTCCGGGCTGGGGGTTGAGGTCAACAGTCGCGGCAACCAGTTTCGTATCATCGGTGAGCCCGGTTCCGTTGCACGGGCGGATCGAGTGCTGCGCGAACTCTATGCCGAGACCGCTAAGGGGCAGGTCACGCCGAGCCGCATTCACGTCCTGTTGCAGGCGGCGGCCAACGATGAAGTACCGGAATCGATGGAGGAAGAGCTTGTCGAGGAGGCTCCTGCGATCAGGACAAGGTCTTCGCCTGTTCGCGCCAGAGGGGCCAATCAGCACCATTATGTAGAAAATATCCGTCGTAACGACATCAACTTTGGGGTCGGTCCCGCTGGTACCGGCAAGACCTATCTCGCCGTCGCCTGCGCCGTAGAGGCTTTGGAGATGGCGCTCGTGCGCCGTATCTTGCTCGTCCGGCCGGCTGTTGAGGCCGGTGAGCGCCTGGGTTTTCTGCCTGGTGATCTGGCACAGAAAATTGACCCCTATCTACGCCCGCTCTATGACGCACTCTATGAAATGTTGGGCTTCGAGCGCGTCGCCAAGCTTGTGGATCGGGGTGTCATTGAGGTCGCCCCGCTGGCCTATATGCGCGGCCGCACGCTCAATGAGTCCTTTATCATTCTCGATGAGGCCCAGAACACGACCCAGGAACAGATGAAGATGTTTCTGACTCGGATCGGGTTCGGTTCCACGGTCGTTGTGACTGGCGATATTACCCAGATCGACCTGCCCAGAGACAAGGCCTCGGGCTTGAGGCAGGTTATACCCATTCTGAAGGATATCGAAGGGGTCAGCATGACCTTCTTTCAGTCAAGGGATGTCGTCCGTCATCCTCTCGTACAAAGGATTGTTGCGGCCTATGAGGCGAATGAAGCCCCGAACGGAAAAAATGAAACCCCGATCTAGGAGCCTGCCGGACTTGGGACTGACCTACTGCTCCGGTGGGATAGTGAGGCCTGCTACGATCGCCCGAATCCTTCAGATTCCAGAGGGCGTTTGAATGGCCCTGGAGCTGGATGTTCAGATCGCGGTCGACGATGATGAAGAAGCGTTACCATCATTCAAGGACATGGAAACTTGGGTGCTCAACGCGCTGAATCCCGATGTACTCGACGCTCAGCTGACCATCCGTCTCGTCACGATGGCCGAGATGACCGGGCTCAATGAGACCTATCGCCACCGTAGTGGTCCGACCAACGTCCTGAGTTTTCCTTTCGCCAAACCCGAGCTGACAGATCCGCCTCTGCTTGGCGATATTGTCATCTGCTCCGGGCGCGTGGTCGAAGAGGCTTGCGCACAGGGTAAACCGGTTCGGAATCATTGGGCGCATCTGATCATTCATGGTGTTTTGCATCTACTGGGTTACGACCATGAGCACGAGGAAGATGCAACCCAAATGGAATCACGCGAGGTCGAGGTTCTAGCTGGGTTAGGTATACGGGACCCCTATTCTTCAGAACAACAGACATTGGAGTGAGATGAACAACCGCCAAGCGCCTACAAATGAGCGAAATATTAGCTGGATCGATCGGCTAGGCCGTGCATTGAGCGGCCCGCCGACCGATCAGGCTGCACTCATCGAGGTTCTGCGTGACGCTCATCAGCGCGAGCTGCTTGATGCGGACGCGCTGGTCATGATCGAGGGCGTGCTCGAGGTCAGCGAGATGCAGGTGCGGGACATCATGGTCTCGCGCTCTCAGATGATCGTGGTCGAGCGTAACTGGAATCTTGAGACTATTCTGCCGATCATCGCCGAATCGGCGCACTCCCGCTTTCCTGTTATCGGCGACAGCCGCAACGAGGTGTTGGGTCTGTTGCTGGCCAAGGACTTACTACCGTATTGCCTCAATGAAAAGGCAGCCGCCGAATTTTTGGTTCGCGATGTCTTGCGGCCCGCCGTTTTTATTCCTGAGAGCAAGCGGCTGAACGTGTTGCTCAAGGACTTCCGTGCGAGTCGCAATCATATGGCCATCGTGGTCGATGAGTACGGCGGCGTCAGCGGTCTTGTGACTATCGAGGACGTGCTCGAGCAGATTGTCGGTGATATCTCGGATGAACACGACATCGATGAAGACGGTAACATCATGCGGCACAGCGAGCGGCATTTTACGATCAAGGCGTTGACGCCGATCGAAGACTTCAACGAGTACTTCGGTACCTCTTTCAGTGATGAGGAGTTCGACACCGTAGGTGGTCTGATTATGCGCGAATTCGGGCACTTGCCGAAGCGTGGTGAGGTCCTCGAGATGGAGGGCTACCAATTCAAGGTATTGCATTCCGATAGCCGACGTTTGCATCTCCTGCAAATGATCGTGCAGTCGGATGATTTAGCCGTCGACTCCGATTCCTCTACGGCCGACCGGTCCGACTGAAATTGATCCGCTACTGAATTTGATCGCACGGGTTCTATGACATCGTTCGGTTTGCGCGTGCACCAAACGGTAGGCCTATGGCCGAGCTTGGTGTTGTCACTGCTCGCCGGGGCAGTGCTACCGTTTGCCTTCGCGCCCTATCATGTGACCTGGCTGGCGCCGGTCGCGCTTTCAATTTTGTTTGCCCTTTGGTCACGGTCTGATAAACGCGGTGTGATGCTTCAAGGCTATCTGTTCGGCCTCGGTATGTTCACGGCCGGGATCTACTGGGTCTATATCAGCATTCACCAATTCGGCCATGTCCCGCTAGGGATGTCGATCTTCCTGTGTGTCCTGTTTATCGCCTTCCTGGCTATATTTCCAACGTTGGCGGCCTATCTCTATTTTCGCCTAAGGTCTTATGTCGGACCTGGCGCACAGCTTTTGGGTTTGCCTGCCATCTGGGTCCTGGTTGAATGGGTGCGAGGCTGGTTTTTGACTGGTTTCCCCTGGCTTGCGGTGGGCTACAGTCAGACCACCGGGCCGCTGGCCGGTGTTGCTCCCGTCCTTGGCGTCTACGGACTGTCCTGGGTGGTCGCACAGATCGCGGTGCTGATCGTAGTCGTCATGGTCGGCCTGCAGTGGCGGCGGTCCGCCTTGGGTATGTTGGTGTTAATCGTGGCGGCGGGCATGGGGCTTGGGCAGATCGAATGGACCCATCCGGTTAGCGGTCCAATCAAGGTTAGCCTCGTACAGGGCAATATCCCCCAGGACATTAAATGGTTGCCTTCGGTGCGCAAGCCGACGCTCGAGCTCTATCGCGAGCTGACCCTCGACCACTGGGACAGCGACCTGATTATCTGGCCGGAGAGCGCGGTGCCAATGTTTCTCGATGAGGCTAAGCCGTTTTTGGATGAGCTCGGCCGCGAGGCCAGGGCGCATAACGCTGATTTGTTAACCGGTATCATCGCCGAGGATCGGCATAGCGGTCAGTATTACAACACCGTCATTGCCCTCGGTGACGATTCCGGTATGTACGCCAAACGGCATCTGGTCCCGTTTACCGAATACCTGCCGCTTAAATCAATCCTAGGCAGTATCGTAGCCTTTATGGATGTGCCGATGTCGGATTTCAGCGCTGGCGACGCTGGTCAAGCGCCTTTGAGCGCGGCAGGCATCGCGGTTGGGGTCTCGATCTGCTACGAAGATGCCTTCGGCGAGGAGATGATCGACCGCCTCCCGGTGGCTAATGTCCTTGTGAATGTCAGTAACGACGCCTGGTTCGGTGGCTCAGTGGCGCCTTGGCAGCACCTGCAGATGGCGCAGATGCGTGCGCTAGAGACGGGTCGCCCGATGCTGCGAGCGACCAATACCGGTGTGACCGCTATTGTCGCTGCCGATGGGCATATCCAGGCCGCTGCACCGCAGTTTAAGGCTGCGGTGTTGACTGGCCAGGTGCAGCCGCGACAAGGCATGACACCTTATGCCTACTGGGGGAACGCCCCGGTCGTGGCGATATTGCTAGCGATCCTGTGTGGACTCGCGGTCGCTCGCTGTCGTGCCGGAGCCCGTGAGTCCCTCGTCACAGACGAGGGCGGTCATCCCTGAGATGGCCACTGGGTAGGCCAGCATATTAACGAACGGGATCATCGCGGTCATTAACGTGATGACGCCGAATCCAAAAAACAACATGCGCCGTTCGCGGATGCGCTGTCGTTGCGCCGTGAGTCCTATACCGAATAGCCCGAGCGGATAGTCAGCGAATTCCTGTGCCAGCAACCAGGCGCTGAATAGAAACCAGAGGGGCGGGGCAGCAATCTGGACAAAAGGGATCAGCGATAATAGAAAGAGCGGTATACCGAAGCGCAGGAAATAACCGAATTTGCGCAACTCCGCCCCGATTGCGCCCAGGGCCTCAGACACGGTTTCGCGGACGTTCAAGGTCCCACCCGGAGGCGCGCACCCCTGGCCGCGCGCCACGGCTGCCGCCAGCGGCGCCGCAAACGGGGCTGCGATCAGACTTGCAAGCAGTAGGCAACTGATCCCGCCGACGATGACCGCCAGGATGAACAACAGCAGCCACAGTAGCCATTCCAGCCACTGCAGATAGTCGGGCAGAGCTCCCATCAGTACGTTCATGGCATCCGGCAGCCAAACCACGCCGAGAATCATGAGTATGGCGAACAGCGTGGCATTGATGATCAAAGGCGCCAAGACCAGCGCCCGGATGCCTGGCTGCCGAATCAGTGTAAAGCCGCGCAGTGCGTAGGTCGCACCCTTGCCAAAGTCGTTAATCGGGTTCACGGAAACTCCGTCGTTGGTGATTGGAACTCTTTATGACCGCAGTCTAGGGCATTTTGTGCCAGCAGCGCGGCGCCATATGCAGCCTCGGTCTGCCGCGCAGCCGTGACAGGTAGGCCGATGAACCGTTCGCGGATGCGTGCCCACGCCATGTTGATTGCGCCGCCACCTGTCGTGAGTATCCGTTCGGGACGTGGTGCGCCCAGCGATTCGAGCAGGGCATAGCCCTGGGCCTCGACTCGTGCGAGGCCCTCGAATAGCCCTTGCAGAAAGCGTTCGTCTTCACTGGGGCGCGGCGTTAGTCGCGGGCTAAGCGTGGGGTCTGCGATCGGGAAGCGCTCTCCGGTTCCCGGAAGTGGATAGTAGTCGAGGCCGCTGTCTCGTTCGGCATCGATCATCGCTGACAGCCGGCGGATAGCATCGGGTGTAAAGAACTGCAGCAGTGTCGCACCGCCACAGTTGGAGGCCCCGCCGACAAGCCAATGCGCGCCGAGGCGGTGGCTATAGATACCGTGACGGGCATCATTGATAGGGTATCTGGATAGCACCTTGATGACGAGTGTTGTCCCGAGTGACGTGACCGCGTCACCGCGCCGGCAGGCCCCGGTGGCAATAAAACTGGCGATGCTGTCGGTTGTACCGCTGACGACCCAGGTGTTGCTGGATAAGCCCAGTTCATTGGCTGCGGTGGCGCAGAGTCTCTTGATGGGTTGCCCCACCGGTATGACCTGTGGCAGCGTGTCCCGAGCCACACTCAGAGTGTTGACCAGCCAGTCCGGCCAGCAGCGCGTCCCGGCGTCGTACCCGAGTTTGAGCGCGTTGTTTTCATCGCAGACGCCCCAGACTCCGGTCAGCCGTCCCGTGATCCAATCGGCCTGATGCAAAGCCATGAAATTTTCGGTCCCCATAAACTGATCCGCCAGACCGAGATATTTGGCTAGAGCCGAGCTCGAGCCCCTGGCTGGATTGTCCTTGGGCGCGACCGCAGTGATGCGTTCAGCGGCCTCGGTAAAGGACGCATCGTCGTACATATGCGCCGGAGTCAGCGGACAGCCGTTGCGATTGCATAGCAGCAGGCTGGCCGAGGTTCCATCTACGGCGATTCCGGCGATGCGCCGCCCATGCAAACGAAGGTTTAGTTCTTTAACGCAACTGCGGACGGCCGTCCACCAGTCCTCTGGCCGTTGAGTGGCCATGGGTCTCGTGTGCGCAGACGGGGGCAGCGGTTGCCGCGCGCTGGAGATGATGACGCCACTACGGTCGATCGCGACCGCGCGGCAGCCGCTGGTGCCAAGATCGATACCTATGTGACAAGGGTGAATCATGCGGCGGGTGCCTTCCTCTGTGTGGCCCGACAGATGATCAGGGTAGAGTCACTGGCTCCGGGCATCGCCAGTCAGGATTACGGTATTCGACTACGACATCGGTGTAAATGCCGCCCCGGACGTTGAATTCGGCGCGCAAACGGGCGAAGCGGGGATGCATGGCCTCGATGAGGTCATCAACGATACGGTTCGTGATGGCCTCATGAAAGGCCCCTTCCTCGCGAAAGGACCAGACATAGAGCTTCAGGGCCTTGAGTTCGACGCAATCGGCCTCCGGGACGTAGTCCAGGTATAGGGTTGCGAAATCCGGCTGACCGGTCTTGGGGCACAGACAGGTAAATTCGGGGATGCGGATGTGAATCGTATAGTCCCTGCCCGGGTTGGGATTGGGGAAGGTCTCCAGGGTCTTGCTGGGTGCACTGGGCATTCGGTTCGCCTTTGTTCAGATTATAAAAAGACAATCAATAACATAAATTCCCATACCTGATAAGTCACCTGCGTCCGTCCGGCAACGTCGGGTCTCCGGATAGGCCGTCTTCGCGCTTGCCATCTTGTCCAGGGACGGGGGTTTACTGTAAGGTTGCTGGCCATGCGATTGAAGAAGATTAAGCTCTCCGGGTTCAAGTCATTTGTGGATCCGACCACGATCGATTTTCCAAGCCAGCTCGTCGGGGTTGTCGGGCCGAATGGATGCGGCAAGTCTAATGTTATCGATGCCGTGCGCTGGGTCATGGGCGAGAGTTCCGCGCGCCAGTTACGCGGGGAGTCGATGGACGATGTTATTTTCAACGGGTCGTCGGTGCGTAAGCCCGTGGGGCAGGCCAGTGTCGAACTTATTTTCGATAACCGCGACGGTGGACTCGGTGGTCAGTACGCGAGCTACAGCGAGATCTCTGTCCGCCGCGTGCTGTCGCGCGATGGCCAGTCGACCTATTCGTTGAATGGCAGCCGCTGCCGGCGGCGCGACATTACCGATATTTTTCTGGGCACTGGTCTGGGGCCCCGCAGCTACGCCATCATCGAACAGGGTACGATCTCCAGGCTTGTCGAGGCTAAGCCTGAGGAACTGCGCGTCTTCCTTGAAGAGGCCGCAGGCATCTCGCGTTACAAGGACCGTCGCCGGGAGACCGAGTTACGAATTCGAGACACCAAGGAAAACCTGTCCCGTATCAGTGACGTTGTCGGTGAGCTTGAAAAGCGTCTGCAGAGCCTGCAGCGTCAGGCCCGGACAGCGGAACGCTACAAGCTTATCAAGCAGGATGAGCGCCGCTGTAAGGCCGAGCTACTGGCTCTGCGTTGGCGCTATCTCGATCACGTCGTGCATGAGCGGCAAGGCAAAATTACCGAGCAGGAGACTCGGCTAGAGCAACGTATGGCCGAGTTGCGCGCCAATGAGGCCGACACCGAGCAACAGCGCGAACGTCTGACCGAGACCAATGAAGCGCTCAATAAGGTTCAGGCACGCTTCTACACGGCCGGTGCAGAGGTCGCTAGGATCGAGCAATCGATCAAACATCATCAGGAGCGCCAGGCGCAATATCGGCAGGATCTGGAACGGGTCGAGGGCCAGATCAGCGATATGGTCCAGGGCCTGGACCAGGACGGCGAACGCATTTCCGCGCTGGATGACATCCTGGCGCAGGCCGAACCTGAACTTGAAGCGGTACTGAGCAGAGAGCGCGAGGCTGAGGGAGCGCTTCAGCAGGCTGAGGCAGTGTTGAATGAGTGGCGCGGGTCTTGGGACCGGCTGAATCAGGAGTTGTCCTCGTTACGGCAGAAGACGGAGATTGATCGTACCAGGATTCAGCATCTGGAGACGCAACTCGATCAAACGCGCGAGCGGCAGGCCAGACTGAATAAGGAGCGCGAGGAGCTTGCTGTTCGAGTCGAAAGGGAGACCATCGCGGCTGCCGGGATCAAGGCTGAGGTTGATGCTGAGGTCGGACAACTGGCGACCTTGCAACAGGGTATGGCTACCGCGCAGGATGCGCTTGAGGCGCTTAGGAGGGAAAGCAAGGAGCGTGAAGCCGGACGTGACGCCGCGCGTGAATCCCTGTCTCAACTTCGGCAGGAGAATGCTTCGCTGTCAGCCTTACAGAACGCTGCGCTTGGCAAGCAGGGTAGTGTGGTCGGCAACTGGCTTGCACGCCACGGTCTGGCGGGCAATAAACGCTTGGCCGAGGTTATCAAGGTCGAGTCCGGCTGGGAACTTGCGGCCGAACGGATTTTGGGCGATGACCTGCAAGGCCTTTCAGTAACCGAGCTCGGCGTACCAGCCATGCAGGTCGACGAATTGGAGCGCGGCCACCTGACCCTGATTGAAGGCGACACACGGGTCGCGCCCTCGGTGACTTCGATTGATCTGCCGCGTTTGATTCATAAATTTGAAACTCCCTGGTCCCTTGAGTCGCTGTTGGGCCGGATTTATTGTTGCGAGACCCTTGACGAGGCCTTGCTGCGGCGCGGTGAGCTCGCCTCCGGCGATTCCATCGTCACTCGTGGAGGCCATTGGCTGGGCCGAACCTGGCTACGGGTCGAACGCGGCGAGGAAGAGACCGGGGTTCTGGCCAGAGAGCAGCGTCTGCGAGCGCTCGCGGGTCAAATCGAGGATGGTGAGTCGAACTTGGCCAAGCTTGATGAGGCCTGTCAAAAGGACCGTGTGGATCTCCAGTCGCTTGAGACCCAGCTACGGACGCTACAGCAGCAGTCTCGTGAATTGACTCAGCGTCACTCTTCCTCAGCGACGCGTCTTGCCCGTCTTGAGACCACGGTCGAGCAGTCGGGGCGGCGTCTTCAAGCCGTGAGCGGCGAGATTGCCGGATACGATGAGCGCGCAGGTATGCTCTCTGGTGAACTGGAGGCGCTAAGGTCGGGACACGATCAGAACGTTCTGGATGTGCGTGAGCACGAGATGCGTCATGGCGCCTTAAGCGAACAGCGCGACGGTCTCAATGGCGCCGTTGAAACAGCTCGCCAGGCTCAACGGCAGATACAACGTGTAATCTCCGAAACCCGAACCCGGATCGAGACGACCCGCGCCAGCCTGGAGGCCCTGCGCGCGGGTCAGGAGCGTATTCTTGCCCAGCGTCAGCAACTTCTGTCGAGAAAGACCGAGCTGGAAGGGCAGCTTGCCGAGGGAGAGACCCCGGTTGTTGCCATGAAGAGCGAGCTACAGTCTCTGCTTTCGAGTCGGATGGATGTCGAAAGCGAACTTGAAACGGCTCGGCGCGCGGTCGAGGCTGGCGATCACCGACTCAAGGAGCTGAGCGAGGCGCATCGCGCCTGCACCACTCAACTGGAAGCCGTGCGCGGAGACCTCGATCGTATGCGCATGTCCTTGCAGGAAGAAGTAGTGCGCCGCCAGACCCTGCTGGAGCAATTGGCTGAGATGGAGCTGACCGTAGAGGAGTTGATTGCCGAACTGCCCGAAGGCGCCAACGAGGCTGAATGGCAGTCACGCCTGGAAGGCCTCGAGACCCGTATCCAGCGCATGGGCCCTATCAATCTTGCGGCGATCGACGAGTGCCACGAGCAGGAAGAGCGCAAGCAGTACCTGGACGCCCAAGCCGCTGACCTCACGTCTGCGCTCGAGACTCTGGAGCGGGCGATCCAGAAGATCGACAACGAGACCAAACAGCGTTTCCGCGAGACCTTTGATCAAGTCAATGAGCGTCTCAGTGATCTCTACCCAAGGTTGTTCGGGGGCGGCAAGGCCAGCCTGGAGATGATTGGCGATGATCTGCTGGATGCCGGCGTGCTGGTAGTGGCGCGGCCTCCGGGTAAACGTAACAGCTCTATTCATCAGCTCTCCGGTGGAGAGAAGGCCTTGACGGCTGTGGCCCTGGTGTTTGCATTCTTCGAACTCAACCCGTCGCCATTTTGCATCCTTGATGAGGTCGACGCGCCGCTCGATGACAACAACGCGGCGCGTTTCTGCAGAATGGTCGAGGAGATGTCTCAGAAGACCCAGTTCATCTTCATTACGCACAACAAGATTGCGATGGAAATGGGCCAGCAGCTGCTCGGCGTGACCATGCATGAGCCCGGCGTGTCACGGCTCGTAACCGTCGATATCGAGGCGGCCTCGGAGATGGTGGCCACGGCCTGATGAGCCGTTTCCAGACGCGCCGCTTCTGGGTGGGTTTTCAGCATGTCGTTCGATGAGGGTTTCCCCCCGATCGCGGGTGGTGCGCCTCGCGTCCTGATCCTTGGCAGCTTGCCGAGTAAGCGCTCCCTGGCCGACGGCCAATATTATGCCCTACCGCAAAATGCCTTTTGGCCAATCATGTGTCGGCTGTTCGAAGGTGATACCGATCTGGGCTATCCGGATCGTCGGCAGCTATTAATTTCGAACGGGATCGCATTGTGGGATGTGTTGGCGGCCTCGGTGCGCCCTGGGAGTCTCGATTCCGCCATCGTTGAGTCTACGGCGCGGGCCAACGATATTCGGGCCTTCGTTTCCGAATATGCCGATATTCGCCTGATCTGCTTCAACGGCCGCAAGGCCGAACAGCTCTTTCGGCGTTTCGTGCTGAAGAGCGCGCCGGAAGGATTTGCGAAGATCGAACTCTTAACCTTGCCCTCGACGAGTCCAGCCCACGCTGCACTGTCTCGAGATGAAAAGTACGTCCAATGGGCCAGGATATTGGGCTATCTTTAAAGTCTTTATTAATAGAGGATTTTAAATCCCACGCCTTTAGGCGGCAATGTTGCTTTTACTCCCTCTCCCCTTGATGGGGAGAGGGTTGGGGTGAGGGGTGAAGGCTCCGAGGTTGTTTCATGAGCCCTCACCCTAACCCTCTCCCAGTTTTGGGAGAGGGGACAATCGGCCGTACGGCCGATCAATCCGGCTTTAGCCGGTGGAATATTCACGTAAGTCGCAGGGGCGAACACAAGGTTCTCCCCTACGGGGGATCGAGAGGTGTGCGGATAGCGTGTTTTAGCGGGTGCCGAAGACGACGATGGTTTTGCCGTGAGCTGTAATGAGGTTCTGTTCCTCAAGGCTCTTCAGGACTCGGCCCGCCATCTCGCGTGAGCAGCCTACGATACGGCCGATTTCTTGGCGGGTGATCCGGATCTGCATGCCGTCCGGGTGGGTCATGGCATCGGGTTCCTTACAGAGGTCAAGTAGCGTCTTGGCGATACGGCTGGCGACATCCATGAAAGCCAGCCGCCCGACCATGCCGCTCGTCCTGCGTAAACGGAAGGCGAGTTGTCCTGAAAGCTCGAAGAGGATCTCGGGTTCCTCGACCGCGAGCTGACGGAAATTGTCGTAGCTAATCTCCGCGATTTCGCAGACCGCACGGGTTCGAACCCACGCGCTGCGGCCTTGGTCTTTTTCCCCGAAAAGGCCCATTTCACCAAAGAAATCTCCGGCATTAAGGTAAGCCAGGATGATTTCCTTGCCTTCGTCGTCCTCGTGCAGGACCGTTACGGAGCCACTGACGATGTAATAGAGGGTCTCCGACAGGTCGCCTTCATGGATCACGACGCTTTTAGATGGATAGTGGCGTCGATGACAATGATGCAAAAAACGCTCTATGTTTTCGCTGATGCGTGGTTTCGTCACCAATGGCAATGACATGTGATTTCCTCGTGGCAGTTTGGTTGCTATGCTATGCGTCCGTTGGATGCCGGGCACATGTACACTTGTCTACGGAAGCTATCGGTTCCTTTGGCGGTTTGTATTAGCCCAGGTAGGCCTTTATTAAGCCGGTGACAATAAATAGACGTATTGATTTGGCGCTGGGTTGCGTTGGCGGAAACAGATTATGGAGCTGCAAGATGCCCTGGGGCGTCGACCTTGTTTCGATCGATATGGGTAGCGGATACCTATAGTTGATATCGTGTTAACAGGAGGAGTGGAACCAATGCAGGCTTGCGTTAAATGGGTGGACGGTGCGCAGTTTCTCGCCGAGTCTGGGAGTGGGCACAGTCTGGTGATCGACGGTCCGCCGGAGGGTGGTGGCCGAAACATGGGTATGCGCCCTATGGAATTGATTCTGCTGGGGACTGCGGGGTGTACCGCATACGATGTCGTCTCGATCCTTAGGAAATCCAGGCAGCCGATTAGCGATTGCCGTGTCGAGGTCAAGGCCGAGCGTAGCGAAGAGATCCCCAAGGTCTTTACCCACATTCACCTGCATTATGTGGTGTCCGGGAGCGGTCTGAACCAGACAGTGGTCGAGCGCGCGATTAAGCTGACCTCTGAGAAATACTGTTCGGCATCAATCATGCTGGCCAAGGTGGTGGAAATCAGCCATGACTATGAAATCATCCAAGTAGCTTGAGGCAGGTGTGAGGAAGATACATTGAAAAAGACTCGCATCAAGCTGCACGGCTTCAACAACCTCACCAAATCGCTCAGCTTCAATATCTATGACGTCTGCTACGCGAAGACGGAAGGTCATCGCCGGGAATACATCGAGTATATCGACGAGGTCTACAACGCCGAGCGACTGAAGCAAATATTGACTGATGTTGCCGACATCATCGGCGCCAATATCCTCCATATCGCCCATCAGGACTACGAGCCGCAGGGGGCCAGCGTGACCATCCTGATCTCGGAAGAGGCTGTGGTCTCCGAGGAGTTTTCCAACACCGAGGCGCCGGGACCGTTGCCCGACACCATACTGGCGCATCTGGACAAGAGCCATCTAACGGTGCATACCTACCCCGAGAGCCATCCCGACAATGGCATCAGCACGTTCCGGGTGGATATTGATGTCTCGACTTGCGGGCGCGTGTCACCGCTGAAGGCGCTGAATTATCTGATTCACAGCTTTGATTCGGACATCGTCACTATGGATTATCGCGTGCGCGGTTTTACCCGGGACGTCAAGGGAAAGAAGCACTTTATCGATCACAAGATCAATTCGATTCAGAACTACCTGACAAAGGACACCCTTGAGCTGTATCAGATGATTGATGTCAATGTTTATCAGGAGAACATTTTTCATACCAAGATGATCCTAAAAGACTTTGCTCTGGATAACTATCTCTTCGGGTTGGGGGTCGATGACCTTAGTGAGCCGGAAAAGCGCTTGATCCTGCGGCGCCTGAAAAAAGAGATGGCGGAGATATTTTACGGGCGGAATGTCAGCGGGCGTGCTTAGATCCAGTATGCCGTACGGGTCATGATCTTGGAGGTCAGGGCCATCAGTCCCTTGACCGGAGCGGGCAGTTCGGCTCCACCGGCATTGAGAGCCGTCGTTGCATGATGGGCCTCGTCCACCTTCATCTGTTCCAGAATAGCCCTGCTGCGCTGGTCCGAAGGCGGCAGACGCGACAAATGGTCTTCAAGGTGGCGCACGACCTGGTTTTCGGTTTCGACGATGAATCCCAGACTCCAACGGTCGCCAGCTTTGCCAGCCAGGGCGCCGATTGCAAGTGAGCCCAGATACCACAACGGATTGAGATTGCTGGTATGGCCGCCGAGTTCGTGACAGCGGCGTTCGCACCAGTCGAGGTGGTCATTTTCCTCGATTGCCGCCCGTTCCATCTTGTCGCGGACCTCGGCGAGGTTGGCCGTCAGAGATTGGCCCTGGTAAAGGGCCTGTGCCGAGACTTCTCCGGCGTGGTTGACTCGCATGAGTGCGGCTGCACTGCGGGCCTCATCGTCCGTTAGTGTCGTATCCCCATCGATACCGGTGGCGGGGTCCGGCCGCTCACTGATCTGGGGGCGACCGAAGACAGTGCGCAGTCCGCGATCAATCTGCAGGAGCGCTTCGTCGACGGCAGTGTAGTTGCGACCTTCCATTCCCGAAAAGATACAGTATACTCATACCGATGCAAAGGGACGATTGGGATAGCCGGCTAGGATATCGGTTGATCCTGCGCTATGGACCGGGTCCTGGTACAATTTAAAGTTGACGCGCGGCGTCATGCATAGATTCAGGGGGCAAGATGACGATCAAGGAAGCACATTTCAATATGATCGAGCAGCAGATCCGCACCTGGGACGTATTGGATCCGATGGTGCTGGAGCTCCTGACCAAGGTGGCGCGCGAGGATTTTGTGCCCGAGACCTATCGGGGTCTCGCCTATGCCGATCTCGCCATTCCGCTCGATCATGGGGAGGTCATGATGCATCCCGTTGTCGAGGCCAGGATGCTGCAGGCGCTTGCGCTGCATCCCACGGACAAGGTCCTCGAAATCGGTACCGGTACCGGGTATATCACGTCCCTGCTCGCTCACGCCGTTCATCATGTGACCAGTGTCGAGATCCATGAAGACATGAGTAAGGCGGCCGGAGCGCGTCTCACGGCTAAGGGTATCGAAAACGTCGGCCTGCAGGTAGGCGATGCGGCCCGAGGTTGGGGTGGTGGTGCGCTCTACGATGTCATCGTTGTCACTGCGAGCACACCCGTCCTTGCTAATACTTTTCGTATGTCGTTGAATCGTGGCGGACGCTTGTTCGCGGTTGTCGGGCAGTCACCGCTTATGGAGGCGGTGCTGATTAGCAGAACCGATGAGAACGAATGGGAGCAGTGTGCCCTATTCGAGACCGATGTGCCGGCGCTCGTGAACGCGCCTCAACCGGCGGGTTTCGTTTTCTAGTTAGCCCCGATTTTCGTATACCCCTGGCGACACACAATATGTGGTTAGTCTCTGTTTTTGAGTCGGACATTCAAAATGATTCGTAGATTGCAATTTATGACCATGGCTTTTCGAGGCCGTTTGATGATTCTTGGCTTGGCGCTTGCCGGATCGATGTCCGCATCCCATGTATCCGCGACCGACCTGGCGACAGTTTACGAGCAAGCCAGCCAGAATGATCCCCAGTTCCTGGCCGCAGCAGCCCAGCGTATGGCTGCCCGTGAGTCGCGTCCCCAGGCCCTGGCCCGGTTGCGCCCCGACGTCAATCTGACGGCCGGGATATCCCGGACTCGCAGCGAACTGCTGAGTGTACTGCCCGGGGACAAGTTTACGAGCGCCTTCCGTACCATCAATCCAACCTATTTCAATACCAAGACTTTCACGGTCTCTATCGGGCAGCCACTCTATCATCACGACCTTTGGGTGCAGCTGAAGCAGGCGGACAAGCGCGTCGCAAAAGCAGAGGCCGAATACGCGGCAGCCGGACAGGCGCTCGTGACCCGGGTCGCCGAGCGGTATTTCAACGTCCTGGCCGCCGAGGATGCCGTGCGTTTCGCCAAGGCCGAAGAGGACGCCAATCAGCGCCAACTCGATCAGGCGCAACAGCGCTTTGACGTGGGGCTGGTGGCGATCACGGACGTCCATGAGGCGCGCGCGGGACGGGATCTGGCCCGGACCCGGACGATCGTCGCGAGGAATCAGTTGATCAGCGCACGTGAATCTTTGCGTGAGCTGACCGGCTCACCGGCGACGGATCTTTCCGGTGTTGATGAGACGATAAAGCTCAACAATCCGGATCCTACCGATGTCGAGGCCTGGACCAAGAGTGCTTTGGCTCAGAATCTGCAAATCGAGGCCAGTCAGTTGGCGCTGGAGATTGCGAGTGATGAGGTCAAGGTCAGGCGCTCGGGCTTTTACCCGACTCTGGACCTCAGCGTGTCGCACCAGTATCAGGACAGCAAGGACCCGATTTTCGGAAATGAGAATCAGAACAGCGCGGTTGGTGTTCAGCTCTCTGTACCAATCTATCAGGGCGGCGCGACCAATTCCAGGGTACGGGAAGCGATCCAATTGCAGGAACAGGCCCGCCAGGGACTCGAGCAACAGCGCCGGATCGTTCTGCGCCAGACTCGAGATGCCTATCTAACGGTGCAGGCTGATATCGATCAGGTTGAGGCACTGAACCAGGCACGGATCTCCGCGCAAAGCGCGCTTGATGCCACCGAGGCCGGTTTCAACGTCGGTACGCGGACGACTGTCGATGTCCTGGATGCGCGTCAGAACGTCTTTCGTGCCCAAAGGGATTTGGAGCGAGCGCGCTACGACTATTTGTTGAACACGCTACGCTTAAAGGAGGCGACCGGTTCTCTATCCGGAGAGAATGTTCAAGCCATCAACCACTGGTTTAGCGTCCCAGCGTCGCAAAGATAAGCGCTTTTTTAGCCTGGGACGGGAGACCCGTTCGCTATCGGTATCCCTCTGTTTTCTCGAATCGCCTGGTTCGGTATATCCGACCGTTGGTGCTCCACCGTTAGTGCCTTGTCAAGAACCTCGGGGTCTATTTTGTGTGCAACTGTGCGCCGTTTTATTCGGATGCTGCGGCACCATAATAATTGGCAAATATAATCGGAAATTATCGATTTTAAGAATTCCTTGGTAATATTAACCAGGTAATAAAACATGGAGACTATTAAGCGGCATATTGAATCTTTGGCTGTTTGAAATAACGACTCACTCTGCCCGATAATTCTTGCAGTTTGATCATGTGCGATTTCACCCGATTTTAGAGGTCCACTATGCTACGTGCCAGAGCTTTGGTGTGGATACTCGATTTCAAATCGCAATTCAGATATTCATCCGGATTCAGCTCGGGCGCGTAGGCGGGCAAGTAGAACACTTCGATTTCTTCTTCATGTTCCGCCAACCATTGCCGAACTACCTTGGCGTGGTGCACCCTGAGGTTATCCAGGATGAGAAATACCTTCTTGGTGGCATCCTCAATGAGCCGCTTGAAAAAACGGATCAGCACCTTGGCAGTCATGGTCTCCTGATACAACATAAACCGTACCTTCCCTTGATTGGTCACCGACGAGATCATGTTGATCGAGCTTCGCTTCGCGCTCAGCCTGATTACAGGCGTCTTTCCCTTTGGTGCGTAACTTCGGCCATGCTGACAATTGCTCCTCACCTCGGTCTCATCGCCCCAATGGATCTCAGCAGACGCTCGTTTCGCACGATCTGCGATTGCCGGATACGATTCATCCAACCATTTCTGGACTTCCGCTGGACGTTGTTCATAAGCCCGCTTCAATGGCTTTTGCGGGGTAAAACCCCAACGGCTCAGGTACTCCCCCACTGTGCGGATCGGCATCTGCCGACCATAACGCTGCTGGATGAGTTCCTGCACTGCTTGCCGCGTCCACAGCGCAAATGTCAGCTTGGATTGGTCCGGTGTCTTGTCCGTAATCAACTGCTGAATCTCGGCCTCTTGGCTGGC
>CAZASZ010000032.1:0-21606 GCA_964487925.1 uncultured Gammaproteobacteria bacterium | reverse complement strand
GTGGTGCGGAGATGTGGAACATAATGAAAAACTAATACTTCTAATTCGCAGCCATATCGCAATGGCGAAGAGATGGATAATGCGAATTTTAGACTCTCAAAATGTCTACATTATGTCTACATTCCCCTTAAGAGAAAAATCGGAAGCCATCTAACTTATTGAAATAATTGGTGCCGGTGAGGGGAATCGAACCTCTGACCTACTGATTACGAATCAGTTGCTCTACCGACTGAGCTACACCGGCGCGGTGGGGGAATGTGCATGCGTCAGGGTGCGGCTGAAAAACAGGGGACCCCTAAACAGGCGGGCATTATAAAGGAACTGCTCACCCGAAACAAACCGATCTTTGGGTTACCGATCTTTGGGTTATATTGATTGATAGGAGCCTCTGGTCAATTCCCGGGCGAAACGGATTGCGATGAATAAAGGTCCATATTCAAAGCGCGAGTCGGAGGTTCCACTAAATTAAAAAAAGCGAGGGCGGCTAGCGCCCTCGCTAAGGGGGGAGGGTAAAAACGTTACTGCTAGATACTGCTGGCGCTTAAGCTGCGGCGCCCATGGGCTTGTGACCGATGTTTGCCTTGACCTTCTTGGCGCTGGGCTTGGCCAGGGCCAGGTAAGCGGCGTAGATGGGATCCCTTCTCAGGATGCCAGTGAACACCGAGTAGGTCGCGACAATGGCCAACCACTCTGGAACCGAAGGCATTACCAGGACCAAACAAATAATGGTCAACCCAAGGAAAAACCGAAAAAACATATCGAATTTTGAAAGGTTACAGTTCATGATGAATCTCCTAAATTACTTGGCTACAAGAGCCTTACAAGTATCCTTTAGCAACTCGCGTGCCAACTAACTAAAACAGCCTCATTACCTTGTTATATAAGCAATTATATTTACAGCGAGACTTTTATCGGGACTGTACACTTCGGGAGGAGGGGTAGACATTGTCGACATTGTCGACCTTTGGAGTCGGACAATTGGGGGTTTTTGGGGTTTCTAGGCTCCCCCAAGCTACATCGGCGCTATGCGAGGCCTGAAAATAGAGGAATGTTGTCGATCAGGCGCGTGCCGCCAAGCCAAACCGCTGCCAAAGCAACCAGCGGACGGCCCGCTACCGGCGAAGATAAATCATCCCAACTCCGAATGGCGATGTATTCAAGCCGAAAGCCCGCCTCACTGAGGGACTGCATTGCCTCGGACTCGATAAGCTCGTAGTCCGCTCTACCGGACGCGACCTGATCTCGAACCCCGGTCAACACGCGGTACAGTCCGGCGGCTTGGTGTCGCTCCTCGGCGCCCAGGCGACCATTGCGGGAGCTCATGGCCAGGCCATCAGTATCTCGGATCGTCGGCAGGCCCTCTATCTCAACTTGCATATGGAGGTCGGCAACCATGCGCTCAATGACGCGCAGCTGCTGGAGGTCCTTCTGGCCGAACACGGCGATGTCGGGCCTGACCAGATTGAATAGGCGGCAGACAACCGTGGTGACACCGCAAAAGTGTCCGGGGCGAAAGGCACCGCAGAGCCCTTGCGATATCAGCGGCTCGTCTACCTTGACCGCGTTTGCCTGCCCAAACGGGTAGACCGTTTCGACATCGGGTATGAACAGCAGGTTACTACCCGCCTCATCGAGCTGCCGCGTGTCGGCATCCAGGGTCTTTGGATATCGATCGAAATCCTTGGGGTCGTTGAATTGAGTCGGATTGACGAAGATGCTGACCACGACACGATCGGCTATCGACCGAGCATGTTGAACCAGACTCAGGTGCCCGGCGTGCAGATTACCCATTGTGGGTACAAAGGCAATCCGTTCACCGGCGGCACGCCAATCATCGATGACCTCCGAAAGATCAGCCGGCGCCTTTAGAATCCGCACCCTGATAGGCCTGCTCTGAAGACGGATAACGCCCCGATATGACGGCATCGATATAGGCGCTGACGGCCCCCTTGATAGAGCCACCTTCACTCAGAAAATCCTGATAGAACCGCGGATGTGGACCGGGCGTTATGCCGAGCATGTCATATATCACCAACACATGGCCCTGGCAGGCCGGACCGGCGCCGATACCGATGACGGGGATCTTGACGGCAGACACGATCTCGCTGGCCAGCTCACTGGTCACGCACTCCAGCAACAACATGTCCGCACCGGCCTCAACCACGGCCCAGGCGTCATCAAGTATCTCGTCCGCGCTGGCGCGAGTGCGGCCCTGTACACGATAACCGCCAACCTTGTGCACCGATTGTGGCTTGAGCCCAATATGCGCGCAGACCGGGATGCCACGCTTGCTGAGCAGACCGATGGTCTCCGCAAGCGCCTTGCCACCCTCAACCTTGACGATGTGCGCCCCGCCCTCTTGCATAAGCCTTGCCGCGCTCAACAAGCCCATTTTGGGGTCGGCATCGGCCATGAAGGGCATGTCGGCCATGATCAACGCACGCCGGCAACCACGGGCGACACAGGCCGTGTGATAGACCACATCGTCCAGTGTCACGGGCAGCGTGGTCTCATGGCCTTGAACCACCATACCCAGCGAATCACCGACCAGGATGACATCGACGCCGCAGTCATCCAGCACCCGCGCCATCGAGACGTCATAGGCCGTCAGGCAACTGAAACGTCCGCCCTGGCGGCTACGCTCACATAGCTCCGGGGTGGTCACTCTCTTGATAGGATTCTGTGCGCTCATATCTATAGTGCCAACGGTAGAGGATTGAAATACTGCCGCCCCTGAGGGAGGCTCATGACGTGCTCCAACAAGGCCTGGTAGTCACTCTCGCGATTGATCGGATCGAAGGCCGCCGCGTTGACGATCAATAGCGGTGTTTGGTCGTAAAAGTGAAACAGGCGCGTATAGGAATCAACGATACGTTTCAAATAATCCAAATCAATGGACTGCTCGCTCGGGATGCCGCGACGCCGTATGCGCTCAAGCAGCACCTCGGCCGGGGCCTGAAGGTAGACAACCAGATCAGGGGTCGGCGCCTTTGGCGCAAGATGCCGATAGGCTTGATCATAGAGTTTCAACTCTTCTTCATCGAGCGTGAGCTCGGCAAACAGACGGTCCTTCTCCATAAGAAAATCGGCGACTCGAACCGGCTGAAAGATATCGTCCTGACAAAGCTCGGAGAGCTGATGTGCCCGTTGAAACAGAAAGAACAACTGCGTCGGCAACGCGGCCTGGCGCGGATTTCGATAGAAGCGCTCTAGAAAGGGATTTTCGGCGGCGCCCTCAAGCAGCAGTTCTGAGCCGAAGGTGTCGGCCAAACGGCGGGCGAGACTGGTCTTACCCACGCCGATCGGACCCTCAATCACCAGAAATTTAGGTTGCGCCAATGATTGTCCCCTCTTCATCAAGAGACCCGGACAGGGGCGAGCGATGTAAGCGCTGCAGCCCCCGGTTCGGGCACGCCGCCAAGCAACCCCGGATACGGCCATGGCCCGGAATCACGATTTCGGAAGCGATCTCGAATAGAGGATACAGGACAAAATCCCGCTGCAACAAGCCCGGATGGGGAATGATCAGGTCAGGCTGGTCAACGATCTCCCCACCATAAAGCAGGATATCCAGATCAAGAGTCCGTGGCCCCCACCGTAGCTCACGGGTGCGCCCCTGACTGTGTTCAATCCCCTGCAACGCGGTAAGCAACGCTTGCGGAGAACACCGGGTCTCCATCGCCGCTACGGCATTGACGAAGTTCGGCTGATCTACATCCCCGAAGGGAAGACTCAAATAGAGATCAGAGGCCAGCAGATTGCGACAGTCCGTCAACCCGGCAAGCGCCGCAAAGCCCTGTCTGAGTTGAGACTCCGGATCATTGAGATTACTGCCCAGGCCGATATAGGCCTTGACCCAGTGCGTCATGCGGTCGTTTCCGACCCGCCCCCTGAGGAACGCCGACGCTTGCGGGGTCGCCGCCGACGGCTGCGTTTGGGTGCATCATCTGCCTTATCCCCGGCTCCGTCGCTCGGGCCGGGAGTCGATCCGGATCGGGGCGACACCTTTGCCATGCGAGCCTGCTCAGCGGCATCGACCTCTTGCAGACGCGTCCACCAATCACAGAGTTCACCCAGATCCTCACCGGCCTGGCGGCGCAATAACATAAAGTCGTACCCTGCCCGAAAGCGCGGATTCTCGAGCAAAAGCAGTGGCCTCCGCCCCTGGGTGCGCTCCAGCCTGTGCTGCATCTCCCAAATCTCCCGGGCCTGCAGGCCAAAACGTCTGGGTATCGCGATATGCCCCGCTTGCTCACGCAGGATATCCTCAGCCGCCTCGTACATAATCGCCAACGCTGGTTTCGATTGCGCCTTAGCTTGCAGCTCGGCGACGCGCTCTCGCAGTGGCTCCCAGAGCAAGGCGGCCGTCAGAAAACCGGGGATCACGGGCTTGTCTTCGGCCAAGCGCGCATCCGTGTTGCCCAGGGCGCAAGTCAAGAGCTGATGCGGGTAACCACCCTCCTCGTGAGCCAAGCTGCGTTCAGTTGCCGGAAAGAGGTGGGCGAATAAATCGTAGTAGCGTAATTGCTCGAAGGTCTGCAATCCATACCCCCCGAGGAAAAGCTTGAGCATTTCATCAAAGAGGCGCGCCGGGGCGATATCACGGAGCAGATGGCCGATCCGCCAAAGCTGCGCCTCGCTCTCCTCCTCAATTTGGAAACCGAGCTTGGCCGCGAAGCGCACAGCGCGCAGCATGCGCACCGGGTCTTCACGATAGCGCGTCTCGGGATCACCAATCAGCCGCAGTCGCCCGGCCTTGAGGTCCTCGAGGCCATTTGCATAGTCGACGACCGAGAAATCGCGGATATCGTAATAGAGCGCGTTGATCGTGAAGTCGCGGCGAATCGCGTCCTCCTCGACCGTGCCGAAGACGTTGTCCTGGAGAATACGGCCACCGTCGTGGATAAGCCCGCCCTCGGAATCGCCCGTGTGCTGGGCCCGAAAGGTCGCGACCTCAATGATCTCGCGGCCGAAACGCACATGCGCGAGCCGAAACCGGCGCCCGACCAAACGACAGTTGCGGAAGAGTTCTTTGATTTCCTCCGGATGGGCGTCGGTCGTGACATCAAAATCCTTGGGCTCGCGGCCGAGTAGCAAATCACGTACACAGCCGCCGACCAGATAGGCCTGATAACCGCTGTTTTTAAGCCGGTATAGGACCTTGAGTGCGTTTTCACTGACCCCGGAGCGTGATACCGAGTGTTCTTCGCGAGGAATGATGCGAGGCGTACTAATGGCGCGTCCTGTCTAAGTTATTGTTGAATCGCTATAAGATAACATTATTCGCGCCCTCCTACACTGGGTCCGGCGGCATCGTGCGGGTTCGTGCTCGATTCCGATGCGCGCGTTATCGTCCTTGTCTCGCACCTTGAATCAAGTACTCTCAGATTAACCCAGAAGAGGCCCGAATCAAACCTCAAAATAGATGACCACACCAATTCGCAACCCGACCGCTCGCTGAGTGAAACAACTCGTTTTACCCTACTGTTCCCGCATGACGATATACGACTCAGGACACTTGTGCTTTTGGCATCATTACGTATAATGAGTCGCCTTGAAAAATGATCGCACGGCAGACCCCTGGGGAGTAAATCCCAGAAGAAATCGAGTGTTCGGATATTATGCTCCCTTCGTCTAGTGGCCTAGGACACCGCCCTCTCACGGCGGGAACAGGAGTTCGAGTCTCCTAGGGAGCGCCAATTCCCCGAATGACCGACCGCGCCTTCCGGTCGTCGCGATTACGCCAAAAACACCGTCTGAGTAATCGCCAAATTCTGTCTGAAACGCTACAATGGCGAACCATAATTTCACTCAGGAAGCATCCATGACCGAAAAAGTCCAATCCCCCTGTGAAGACATTTGCCTTATGGAAGATGGTATCTGCACGACCTGCGGCATGACTGCCGACGAGTCAAACACTTGGTACCGTCTTAATGAAGAGGAACGCCGCAAGGTCGTCGACCGCCTGAAGGCGGAAAAGGCCAAGAACGACAGCCAGGCCAACTGATCGACCTATTCCGCTAGGAGTCGCTTTCAACAGCCTGTTAATGGAGAACGCCTGGTGCGGTTAGACGAAATGCCGGAATCTCGGCATCGAACTCGCGGCCGTCGGCCGCCTTCATGAGGTAGTGTCCTTCCATGACGCCCACCGGCGTGGAGATAATGCAAAAGCTGCTGTAACGGTGGGTCTGCCCCGGTGCGATCAACGGTTGCTCCCCGATTACGCCGTCACCTTCAACCTCTTCGACATTGCCATCTCCGTCGGTGATGTACCAGTGTCGCCGCATCAGGCGAGCGGCCTTCGCACCCATGTTTCGAATGAAGATGTGATAAGCAAAGACGAAGTGGCCGGCCTGAGGGTCGGAATGCTCCTCCAGATACTCCGGCTCAACCCGAACCTCAATGCGTCCGTATTTATCCATTGACCCGCTACCCTCGCCCGTACCCATATGGCCCATTGTAACGAAAAGGAGCGCAAATGAACCATCCGGAACCAGGAAAAGGCCCAGCCATCGAAAATCTCGAGGGCATCGTGATATGATGCCGAACTGTTCGACCCATGAAACCCCTTAAATCAATCGCACCCGTGCACATGAGGAGCCCAATGCAGATCGCAGATAAAATGGTTGTCACCCTGGATTACACCTTGACGGATAACGAAGGAAACCTTATCGACCACACCGATGGCCGTGGTGACTTCGCATACCTGCACGGATCGGGCAACATCATTCCCGGCCTGGAAAGCGAATTGACCGGCCAGTCTGTGGGCGCAAAGTTGCAGGTTTCCGTGAGCCCCGAGGACGGTTACGGTCCTCGCCACGATGAACTCAAACAGGACGTGCCTCGCACTGCCTTCGAGGGCGTCGACACTATCGAGCCAGGCATGCAATTCCAGGTTGAGGGTCCGAATGGCCAAGCCCATATCGTCGTGGTTACGAACGTCACGGACGAACAGGTCACGGTCGACGGCAACCACCCGCTCGCGGGCATGGCGCTAAACTTCGACGTCACCATCATCGACATCCGCGAGGCCAGCGAGGAAGAACTCTCTCATGGCCACGTCCATGGCCCTGGTGATGCCCACCACTGAATAGAATCCGACTCAAAACTACTGCCCTCGTTACGATTTGAGATTGGCGCTAATCGCTATGGCAACAGGTTCGAACCGGACATGATCACGATGCCGGGAGGTCTGACGGAGAGCCCCTTGACCGGGCGACGCGCACTCTGACGATGCGCACCTCCGCCAGCCTGTCCGGCGCGCTCATGCTCACCCTGGTTTCTGCGACGTGGGTTGGCCCAACCTGGGCGAGCGCACCGAAGAAGCCAATCAACCCGCACTGCCTGGACCCCCTGGAAGTACCGCTGATCCCCACCGGAGACGCCGCTGACGAGCGGGTCCGCCTCAGTGCCGACAAGAACACGATGTTCAAGGATGCCGACGGCTTCCAGGTCATGGACCTGAGCGGCCAGGTACAGGCTATCTCAGGCGAACAGGCCATTGAGACGGACGCGGGACACTACACTAAGCGGGATCAAAACTTCACAGTCAAGGGCAACCTCGTCTACCAGACTCCCGACATGCAAATCCTCGGCTCGGGTGGCCAGTTCAACCTCGGCACCCACCTCGGGCATATCGATTCCGGAAAGTTCCGTTTTTTCGAATCCACGAGCCACGGCACTGCCCACTTGGCCGAGCTCGAACCAGACCGGATCATCGTGCTACACCAGGGGAGCTATACAACCTGCCCGAAACGCCAGCCCGATTGGACACTGCGGTTTTCACGTTTGACCCTCGACAGGAATGACGGCGCAGGCACCGGCAGGAACGTATGGCTTTCGTTCATGGGGGTCCCGTTCCTCTATACGCCGTTCATACGGTTTCCCATTGATGACCGCCGCCGCACCGGCCTGTTGACACCAAGCTACCGTTATTCCAGCGAGAACGGCGGGGAGCTGGCCATCCCCTTGTATGTAAATCTGGCCCCGAATTTAGATCTGACCTTGCAACCCATCAACATGACCGGGCGAGGATTTCTGATAGGCGGTGATTTTCGCTACATGATACCGCACGGCTCAGGCTCACTTACACTGGATTATCTTCCCGACGATCAGATCCGCCGGAAGGAACGCCACCAAATCGAGTGGTCTCATCATAGTCAGTTGAATCCAAACCTTCAGGCCGACATCGATTTTCACCGGGTATCGGACAACCATTTCCTTGAGGAACTGGGCGACAGCCTGAGCACTGCAAGCCTGACTCATCTTTCGCAACGCGCCGCGCTGCACTTCAGCGGCAGTCAATGGGCGGGATCTGCCCTGGTCCAGACCTACCAAACAGTCGACCCCAGCATTCCCGAATCGGCGCGTCCGTATCAGGTGTTGCCACAGCTCACGATAGCGAGTCGCGCACCGCTCAGGGAAGGCCGACCCAATCTTTCGATCTCCGGCCAATACGCCAACTTCCATGGCCAAAACCGTATCAGCGGGGGACGTCTAAGATTGAAACCAAAAGTCAGTCTTCCTTTGCGATCGACAGCCGCTCAGCTCGACAGCGCGCTGACCTTGGACCATACCCAATACTGGTTGGACGATCCGTCCAATGTCAACGGCGAGACGCCGGACCGGACAGTACCCACGCTATCTCTTGATGGCCGTGCATTCCTGGAAAGAGACCTCTACTGGAACGGAACTTCCCTCCGCCAAACCTTGGAGCCGAGACTGTTCTACCTGTACCGGCCTTATCGGGACCAAAGCAATTTGCCGGTGTTTGATTCCGGCGAAATCGATCTGAGCTATAGTCAGCTATTCTCGGAAAATCGTTTCAACGGCAGCGACCGGCTCGGCGACAGCGACCAGCTCACGATTGCGGCCGCCAGCGCCCTTATCAACCGATCGAGCGGGCGGGAACTCGGACGCGTACAGCTCGGTCAGATTTACTATTTTCAGTCCCGCAAAGTTACGCTTCCGGGTGTTCCCAAAGAAACCGAGCCAACCTCCGCCCTTGCCGGCGATGCGCGAATCGAACTGACGCCAGATTTATCTGTCAAATCCGATATGCGTTGGGACCCGGTCATCGACCGCTTTGACAAGGGCAATGTCGCGCTACAATTTCATCCGGCGGAGCGACAGGTCATAAACATCTCCTACCGCTATCGCTGGAAGGAAATCGCGCAGACCGATTTTTCGATACTATGGCCCATTGCAGCTAAGCTGCACCTATTAGGCCGTTGGAATCGTTCGACCCGCTACAATCGCGATCTCGAGACCCTGATGGGAATGGAATACGATACCTGCTGCTGGAAGTTTCAAATACTGAGGCGGCGGTTCGTCAACAGCTCGGTGGACTCGATTTCGACCCAGACGAAGACCAACAAGACCTGGTTCTTCAAACTCCAATTCAAAGGATTAACCAGCCTGGGCAACCGCATAGATACCGTTTTGGAAAATGGTATCCTTGGCTACCAGAAATAATGAGGACTCCACCGTTGACCGCTCCTAAAGGATTCATCATCGCCCTATTCCTGTCTTTGGTAGCCGGCCTGTCATGCGACGCCGCGTTGGCCGATGACAGCGCCACGCATATTGACGGCATCGCAGCGATCGTCAACGACGAGGTCATTACCGAGAGCGAGCTTGATCGTGAACTTGACCGGGTGCGCCTGCAACTACAACAAAAGGGCCTGCCCTCGCCATCGTCAACCGATCTTGGCAAACGAGTCCTGGAGGAATTGATCGGCACCCGGCTGCAGCTCCAATTGGCGAAGCTCAATGGCATTTCGGTCACTGACGAGACCCTGGACAAGGCCATCGAGAACATCGCGAAAATGAACAAGCTCTCCATCGATCGCTTCAAGGAAGTCCTTAAAAAAGATGGCATACAATTCCAGCAGTTCCGCGAGCGAATTCGCACCGAGATCATCATTCGCCGCCTGCGCCAGCAGCAGGTGGATAGCCAGATTCTGATCACGGATCAGGAAATCGACAGCTTTGTGAACGAACTTCGCCGGCAGGGCGTGGCATCGGATGAATATGACGTCGCCCATATACTGGTCCCGATTCCCGAAGCAGCCACCCAAGCCGAACGGCAGGAGGCCGAACAAAAGGCCGAGGATATACACGCCCGGCTCGAAAAAGGTGGTGATTTTGCCGAACTGGCCATCGGTTCATCCGGCGGCGAGCAGGCCCTTGAGGGCGGCGATTTGGGGTGGCGCAAACTCGGTGAATTGCCAACATTATTCGCGGACCAAGTCATCGACATGCAGCCCGGAAGCATCAGTGGTATCCTGCGCAGTAGCAGGGGCTTTCATATCATCAAGCTGCTGGGGCATCGCGTTGGCGAGAAACATATGATCAGTCAGACCTTGGCTCGCCATATTCTGATCCGGCCAAACGCACTTAGTGATGAACTGCAAACCCGGGAGAAGCTGGAGTCGGTCCGGCAACGGATCCTGGACAAACAGATCGACTTCGAGACCGCAGCCCGCACGTTATCGGAAGATAAGGGTAGCGCGGCCCAAGGCGGCGATCTGGGTTGGGTCGAGCCCGGCGTCATGGTCCCTGAGTTCGAGGCCGCCATGAATAAGCTAGCGAAGGGCGAGATTAGTGAGCCCGTAAAATCAACCTTCGGCTGGCACCTGATAGAGGTCCTTGATCGCCGCAAGATCGACGACACTGACGAGTTCAACCGAGCCCAAGCCAGAGAGCAGCTGCAACGGCGAGAGTCTGAGAGCCGTTATAGCAGCTGGCTACGCCAGATTCGTAGCGAGGCCTACGTCGACATTCGGCTTGGAAAACACGCTACATGACGGCCGAGGCGCCTGCGCCGGCCATCGCCATTACACCCGGTGAACCTGCGGGCATCGGGCCGGATATCGTGCTCGCACTGGCACAGGAGCAGTTATCGGCGCGACCCGTTGTCATCGCTTCAAGGGCCATGCTTGCAGCGCGCGCGGATCGTTTAGGCCTCGATATCGAACTCCTAGACTGTCCCGTCGACCGCGCCGTACCGGCGCATCGAACCGGCGCCCTCCAGATTGTGGACGTCGAGATGTCTCGACAAGTCGACCCCGGCCGCCCATCCCCGGACAACGCCCGTTATCTACTTGATACACTACGGCTCGCAACCGAAGGCTGTCTGGCCGAGCGCTTCGCGGCGCTGGTGACCGGCCCGGTGAACAAAGCCATCATCAACGAGGCAGGTATCCCTTTTACCGGTCACACCGAGTACTTGGCCGAGCTGACCAACACCTCTCAGGTCGTCATGATGCTCGCGACCGAAGACCTCCGTGTCCCGCTCGTGACGACCCACTTACCGCTACGCGACATCGCCGACGCCATCACGCCGGAATGGCTCGAACGCTGCCTGCGAATTACCGATGCTGAGCTGCGTCGGTGCTACGGCATCGCCCGGCCACGTATCCTGGTTTGCGGTCTGAATCCTCATGCCGGGGAGGACGGACATTTAGGACAAGAGGACGAGGCCGTCGTCAAACCGGTACTCGCAAGGCTTGCGGCCGAGGGTATGGCGCTCGAAGGCCCCTTCCCGGCCGACACCGTATTCACGCCGCCGTTCTTGGCGCGGGCCGATGCCATCCTCGCAATGTATCACGACCAAGGCCTGCCGGTCCTCAAGCACCTCGGCTTCGGCCGAGCCGTCAATGTCACGCTGGGCATGCCGATTATTCGCACCTCGGTCGACCACGGCACGGCCTTCGACCTGGCCGGCAGCGGCCGCGCCGACACCGGGAGTCTGTTGGTCGCGATCCAGGAGGCCGTCACCATGGCGGCTCACAGCAGGGATAATATCGCTTCATGAAACCGCATGCCCCACGCAAGCGCTTCGGCCAAAACTTCCTCCAGGACGACTGGATCATCGCGCGCATCGTCGAACAGATCCGCCCGCGTCCCGGCCAGCACCTGGTCGAGATCGGTCCCGGCCAAGGCGCCTTGACGTGCCCACTGCTGGAGCATGACATTGAACTCGACGTCATCGAACTCGATCGCGACCTCGTGCCCCGACTGCGCCTGCTGGCGCCGGGGCGCGATAGCTACCGGATCCACGAGCAGGATGCACTGCGTCTGGACCTCGGCGCCATCGCCCCAGATGGAAATCGAAAAGGGCAACACTTGCGTATCGTAGGCAACCTGCCCTACAACATCTCGACGCCGTTGCTGTTCCATATGCTGTCGCAGTTGCCGTTCATTCAGGACATGCATTTCATGCTGCAAAAGGAGGTCGTGGAACGGATGGCTTCGGGTCCCGGGGGCAGGGAATACGGCCGGCTTAGCGTCATGGTTCAGCATTATTGCGCGGTCGAATCGGTGCTCGATATCGGTCCCGAGTGCTTTAATCCGGTCCCCAAGGTCGATTCGGCGCTGGTACGCCTGACCCCGCATGCGACACCATCGACGGTTGAACCGGATGCACTTGCAACCGTCGTGCGCAAGGCATTCAGTCAGCGCCGCAAGACGCTACGCAACACGCTCAAGGGCCTCATCGACGAGGACGGCATCAGGGCCTGCGGTATCGATCCGCGCGTTCGTCCTGAACAGGTAGCGCTTGAGGGCTACCGGCGCTTGGCTGAGCTGCTGCTGATTATTTCCGAGGCTTCTTAGCCTTTCGCATTGACGAGGAAGAGACTCAGGCCCGGCCAGTAGGTGATGATCAACACAGCCCCGATCAGTATCAGCATGAACGGGATTGTCGAGACATAGAGCTCGGTCACGGGCTTGTTGAAACGATAGCTCGCAATAAACAGGTTCATGCCGACCGGAGGCGTGAAATACCCGATCTGCATATTGGCAAGGAAGATGATGCCGAGGTGGATTGGATGCACGCCGTAACCGACAGCCATGGGCAGGATCAAAGGCACCATGATCACGAGCGCCGAGAAGACATCGAGGATCATGCCGAGAACCAGTAGAAACACGTTCAGCAACATCAGAAAGGTCAGTTTGCTGTCGATGTGCGACTTGACGAACTCGAACAGGCGCGTGGGCACCTCAGTATCGATCAGGTAGTTTGTCGATGCCAGGGAGACCCCGATAATGATCAGAACACCACCGACCAGGACCATGGACTCGCGCATAATGCAGGGGAGCTTCTTAAGCCGGACCTCGCGCAGTATCAAGACCTCGACGACAAGTACATAGATCACACTAACTGCGGCCGCCTCCGAGATCGCAAAGTAGCCGGAATAGATCCCTCCGATCACAACGACCGGCAGTGGCAACTCCCACTTCGATTCGTTCACAGCACCCAATAGCCGGCGCAGAGTGAATGACGAGCGCTCGACCTCGAAACCTCGACTCTTGTACATGCTCCAAGCCACCAGCAGCGCAAGCATCAACAAACCCGGCAGAAGCCCTGCAATGAACAGGTCATCGATCGAGACAGGCTGACCGACATCCATCTTTTGAGCGATGACCCCATAGAGGATCAGAGCGATCGAGGGAGGGAACAGCAGTCCCAGGCTTCCGGACGACGTGATCAGACCAAGGTTGAAACGTTCGCCATAACCAGCTTGCTTCATGGCGGGATAGAGGATTGCGCCAAGGGCGATGATGGTGGCGCCCGAGGCCCCGGTCAGCGCCGTGAAGAAGGCGCAGGCAAAAAGCGAAACCACAGCGAGTCCGCCCGGAAACCAACCCAGAAGCGCATCGGTCAGACGCACCAAACGTTGCGAGGCCTGGCTCTCGCCGAGGACGTAACCCGCGAGTGTAAACAGCGGGATCGCGAGCAGCACCGGCGTGTCGGCAATGCGGTAGAACTCGATAGCGATGACCGACAGGTCGATCTCGGAGTTGTGAAAGCCCAGCATCGCACTGACGGCAATGATCACGAACAGCGGGACCCCGAGCAGGGCTGTCGCTACCAGGATCGCCGTCGCCAACACGTTAGCGCGCCATCCGCCGCGGCGGATGGATGGCCAGCAACAGGAAGCGCAGGACCATCATCGCAAAGCTGAACGGGATGATGAGTTCGGTCACCCATGCCGGGATGCCGGAAAAGGCGATCGTGGCATCTGCATAGTCCATTTGAATCAGGCCCAACGAGAACCAGGCGATCAGGCCGCAGACCGTCATGCTAATGAGGTAGGCGAGCCGTTGCACGAGGCGGTCAGCCTTTTGCGGGAGCCGGTGTACGAGTACATCGATACGGATGTGGCGATTACTGCGGGTCGCGATTATGGCGCCGCCCAAGGCTACCCAGAGGACGAGTACGCGCAGCAACGGATCGATCCATCCCACTCCACCACCGAGCAGGTTCCGATATACGATTTGGACAAAGGCCAGGGTGACCATAGTCGAAAGCAGGCCGATGAGCAGCCAGTCTTCGAAACGATTCAACCACTTTAGGCACCGAATCAGGTGCCGGTTGCGTAGCATGTTCAGTCAGCGCTGTTGACGAGTGTCAAGAGTTCCTCGAGAACCGGCTTGGTGTATGTGCTTTTCTGCTGCAGCGCATGCATAGCTCGCCCCCCTACTTCGCGCCACTCCTTGTGCGACACCGGCGACAACGGCACGAATCGTATACCCAGTTTTTCCATGGCGGCCCGTGCCGAGATATTGTCCTTGCGATTCTGGGCGTCGATACCTCGATAAACCCGCTCCATGACCTCATGCACAATGACCTGATCTTCCTCCTTGAGGCGGTCGAAGGCCCGTTTCGAAAGGATCAGCGTGGCGGCCATATAATTGAGGGGCTCGTCTATCGCGAATTTCACACGCGTGTGCCATTGCAGAGCCAGGACGCCGATCGGCGATGTGATCACCGTATCGACCAGTCCGGTCTGAAGTCCGGTCATGACATCGGACAACGGCAACTGGATCGGCGAGATACCGGCAGCGGAGAAGACCGCCTTGCCGACCTCGTGATCCGTCGGGATCCAGACCTTCTTGCCTCGGACATCGGCTACGGAGTCCAGCGGTTCATCGGACATCATGTAGGTAAATCCACCCTCGGCGAAACCAAATCCGATATAGCCCTTGCTGCTGAGCTCCTTGATCAAAACGGGATCCAAATGCTGGCGCACCCGATCAACCTGATTCAGCGACTGGAATAGGAATGGCAGCCCATAGAGCCCCATGTCCGGAACGATATCGCTCATATCGCCGATCGTCACGGCGCCACCCTGCAACTGGCCGATGCGCATCTTGCGCAACACGACTTTGGCGTCGCCCATGACACCACCCGGATAGAACTTAAACCGGACCCGGCCGTGAGTGCGGTCTTTAATCTCGTCCGCCCCCGCGCGCATGGCCGTCATCCAGGCAGTGCCATCGGGCGCGAGCGTGGCTATTTTGAAGGTCGCGGCCCAGACTGCGGGGGCCATCGACAACATGCAGATCAGTGCGAGTGTCGTAGCTAAATGTCTCTTCATGTCGAATCCGTAACTTCTAATGTGTTATGCCTTGATTTCTAGGTATCTCTGGTATACCGGAGGCAAGTAGCGAATCTTCCGGTTATGTTATAGGTCGTTTCAGCATCCCTTAGCATTCAGCAGCGTCCCTTCGCCGGTAGACCTTTAGCCCCGGACCCCATCTCAAGCACGGAAGGATCGAGACGGTTTCTAAAAATACTCGGGAGACTCCGCCAGCAATCGCCTTGCCTTTTGCTTAGCGATGGCATTGGTCAGCGTATGCGCGTCCCTACGCTCCTCGGCAGCGATAACCTCCTTGAGCAAACGGTCATGGAGCTTTTGATCAAAGACGAGGCGGGCAAAACGCTCAGCATACAAGACCTTAGCCATGAGGTTGGTACCGTTCGATACCTGAATCGCGGCCTCGAACTCAACCTTGGCCGTCTCCGGCTTGCCGCCCATAGCGGGCGGCAATAGTGAGCGGATCACGGCCAGATAGAGATGAGCATCGCCATTATCAATGTCGGGATCCAGCACGATGACACGCTCGATGATAGCCTGAATCTTGGGCAGCGCGGCAACGGCGTTCCAATCAGTACTGTTGGCCTGCAGCCAGCCCGCCCAGGCACTACCGAAGGTGAACAGGACATCGACATCCTCGGTTTTGATCATGCTCAACCGATCCTGAAAGGTTTCAAACGGCAGTGACTGCAAATCACAGGCGTCGGGCAAGCGCGCGCAAAAGGCCCTGCCCGCGTATTCAAAGGCCGTCGTCGCAAGCTTTAGGCGACTCTCCTTGTCGTCCTCACTGAACGCTGAGGCATAGGCGCCATATAGCTTCGAAGCTGAGATCAGTAGGGCGGCGTTGTCCGGATCACTCCGAACCATGCTGCTGACCATGACCAGATAGGCCGGAACGGCCTGCTTGACCATTGCCGGGTCGTTCTGTTCGAGTAGCGTAGCCGACAGGTCGTCGGCGAATTGTTGCTTGGCGTTCGAGATCAGCTGCCCGCAGGCCGTCACAGTCAGGGACAGGAAGAGCAGGATGGCACGGCGATCAAATAGATGTTTGTAGAATCGAGTCATAGTCATGTCATACGAATATTAACACCCTCAAGGACCACGCGACCCGAGTCGGCATGACGGACGCGGACCATGCCGGCATTGTCGATACGCTGGCGATAGATGGCCTCGACAGGAGCATCGAGGATCGCGGCCGTAACCGCCCGGATCACCCCTGCGTGCGCCACAATCAGAATATGGCTACCCGCATAGGTCCGCCGGGTGTCCTCGTATGCCGCCGAGATGCGCTCGAGAAAGTCATACAAAGGCTCGGCGTCCTCGGGCCGATTTTTAACCGGATCCGCATAGAAGGCCCGAAATCCCTCCGGATCCGCCGCCGCGACCTCCTCAGCCGTGCGTCCCTCCCAACTACCGAAGCCCACCTCCCGGAATCGATCATCGATTGCACACGGGATATTCGCGCGCTCGGCCAGTGCTTCAGCAAAGGCTCGACAACGCAGCAAAGGAGAACTCACGATCCGGTCCCAGGGAAAGGTATGACCGATGGCAGCCCACATCTGCGCCCATCCGCGCTCACTAAGTGGGTCATCGACACCATGTCCCCGATAACGCTCGCCACCCATGGGCTCGCCATGACGAATGAGATCGACGACGGTACTGTTGTTCTCTGTCTCCGACATAGGGGGATTCTATAAGGACAGCCCCGGATTGGCTACTCCGCGATACCCCCCTGAGGTTCACGTAACAGATAGGCCGTGAAATCGTTGTCGAGATAACCCTCGACAAGCTGGTGGTTAGGGGTCAACCCCGCCACGTAGTCCAGGATGGTCGAAGGGTCATGACTTTGCAGGTCCCAACAGGAACGGGTAGGCGGATGGCGCCAATCGAGCAGGTTGAAGGCCACGCCCTTGCGACAGCGCGACCACATCAACTTGATGATCCGGCGCGCATAATCGCCTTCGTCGCCCAATTGCTCGTTTAGCGCCCCGGAAAGTATTAGCCAGTCAAATTTGTTCGGATGCGTGGCACAGTAGTCGGCGAGGTCCGTGCAATGGAATGTGGCCGCCGGATGACGTTGTCGGGCTACATTAAGGAGATCGGGCGACAGATCGATGCCCGTGTAGTCGATGGCAACCTCATGCCCGGCGCTCCAAGCGAGAAAGTCGGCGAAGCCGCAGCCGACATCGAGCACCGAGTCACCGGCCTCGATACCGATCTCGGACAGGACACGAAACCGGGTCTCCTGGACCTCCCGACTACTCCAATACAATGCCCTGGAGTCATAACCATGCCGCTTCAGGCTATCACGATGCCGGTTGACGATACGTTCGCGATGCCGTTCATCCATGATGATGGTCCAAAATCAAACCGGGTCACTTCGTCAGCGAGATGAACACCTCGGGCAGACGCTCCGGCAAGCGATCGACATGATCGATAATCGTGTACTGCCGACCAAAGATGTCCTCGACATATTCGTCTGCCTTGGGGTCGAGGTTGATGCAATAGGTATAAATGCCGTCGCGATCGAGCTCCTTGACGGCCTGATGGGCGTCTTGGATCAGGAGCTGGGCGTCAGTGACATCGATATCCGCCGGTTCACCATCGGTCAGGATCAGCATGAGTTTTTTGTCCGCACGTTGTGCCTTTAAATAGTGTGCGGCGTGGCGCATGGCGGCGCCCATGCGGGTCGAGAACCCTGCATCCATGGCCGCCAGCCGCGACTTGACCTCTTCGTTCCAGGGCTCGGAATAGCCCTTGATATGGTAATAACGCACGTCATGACGGGTATTGGAATGAAAGCCCGCGATGGCGAAAGGGTCACCGACTTGTTGAATCGACCAGGCCAACAGAGACACAGCCTCCTGGGAAAGCTCCAGAATGGTTTGGTTACAATCCCCCGCCTTCTCGGCAAGCGATTGAGACAGATCCAGCAGCAACATGACAGCAACATCCCGGCCGTCGTGCTTGTGACTCATATTGATGCGAGGGTCGGGCGCAGCGCCGCCCTTGAAGTCGATCAGCGAACGAATGGCAACGTCCAAGTCGAGCTCTGAACCATCCTCTTGATAACGGATACGAACCTTATCCTGAGGCTTGAGCATGTCGAGTATCTGCTTGAGCCTCTTGGCCAAGCCTTGATGCTTGGTCAGCAGGCTATCGATGAAGGTGGCATTGCCTCGAGGATGCAGACTCTCGTAGACGCTGGCCCAGTCGGGCCGGTAATTGTTCGCGTTATAGTCCCACTCGGGATAGTGGCGCGGCGGTAAAGCCTTGAGCTCTTCTTCCTCCGGGATACGCTGGTCGAGATGCTCGAACATCTCGTCCTCATCGCTCGCCTCGATATAGATCCACAGGTGGCGGTTGTCATCGCGATAATCGACCTCGGTGTCCTTGAAATAGATGTCCGGCAATAGGTCGCTCTGGAGTCGGGTACGGGCGATGAAGCTCAGCGCGATCGAGGCGATGGCCGGGCTGGAAGATTCTCCTTCGGCCATCTCGGTCTGAAAGCGGTCGATGAATTCGCGAATGTCGGGATCATCGACGACGTAGTCCGGATCCAGAACAGCGCGCGAGAATACAGCCAGCCGAAGACGGATCAGGGACTGCTCCGTCAGTCCCAGATCGCCCACGTCAGGGATCGGATGCAGGGCCAGAAAGAGCTTCCGAAGACCGGGATAGAGGCGGCAGGCCAAGAGATCGACGCGAGAGTCCTCAAAGGCCTCAACACCGACGCGTTGAAAGGGGCTCCAGTTATCGACGACCATCTTGGTACTCCAACGACGGTGAGCCGCCATATGGGCCAAAGTCGCTCGATAACGGTCGATACCCGATACGCCACGATCGTCGTCGTAGACATCGGGCATGCGTATGCCGAGATCGTCGAAATATGGCATGGGCTTGCGCAGTTCGGAGAAGGCCAGGGAATACGGGATAAGATAGTCGTGGTCGTTCCAGAGCGCGCGAAAATAACTATCGAGCTTGCGCTCGTGATCGACGAGCAAGGTGCCGTGACGCTCGCGCTGCATGACCGCATTGGCATCTGCCGATTGCAGCGTGAAGTAATCAATCTGCCGCTCAGGATGATCACTGTAATACTGAATGCCGTATTCGATCCAATTCCGAAAGCCCTCCAGACTCAACTCCGTTAACAAACGCGGCGCCTGTTTCAGAAGATCGGGTAGTCCTGGACTCGGGAACGTCGTATGGTGACCGTGTACCGAACCCGAGGTCCGGTCCAGCATGTCACGGATCAGCTCGATATAACGATGAAACTGCTCCCGAGTCGGCAGACGACGGGCCACCGCCACCACGGTCTGCAGAAAGGGCACAATGGCCTTGAAATTGGTGTTGGTCGACAGGTAATGGGCGAACTCTCTGATCTCGACCAGCGTCTCCTCTCCGACAAGCGCCGCCACGGCCGGGGCCTCCTCCAGATAAACCAGTAGCGGCTCGGCGCCGCGCCCCATCTTACCGATGAAGCGCGCGTTTTCGATGAACGACGTAACCTCATCGGGCGACAAGACCGAACGCGCATCGGTCATACACCCCGAAAATACTGCCTCGACCTGCGGAAAACGACAGTCCAGCTGTTGCCAGTAGGCCTCTATCTCTGCGGTGCGTTCCTCAATCTCAACGCTCATGGCACAACTCCTGGACTAGCCGAAGGTCGCGTCTATCGCATGATCCAATGTATCGCGGATGTCGACGTCGTCGGTAATCGGTCGTACGAGGGCCATCCGGCAAGCAGCCTTCTCTTGGATACCTTGTTTGATCAGGGCTGCGGCATAGGTCAACAGTCGTGTCGAGATACCCTCGTCCAGGCCGTGGCCCTTGAGGTTACGCGCAGTCACGCCGATCCGGACGAGCTTGGCGGCCAAGGCCTCGTCGATGCCGGTTTCCTTGGCCACGATCTCGGTCTCTATGGCCTCGCTCGGGTAGACGAACTCAAACGCCGCAAAACGCTGTTTGGTGGACTGTTTGAGGTCTTTCATGAGGCTCTGATAGCCCGGGTTGTATGAGATAACAAGCTGAAAATCGGCATGGGCTTCGATCAACTCGCCTTTCTTGTCGAGCGGCAGGGAGCGGCGGTGATCGGTCAGGGGATGGATCACAACCGTCGTATCCTGGCGGGCCTCGACAATCTCGTCGAGATAACAGATCGCACCGATGCGCGCCGCCGTGGTCAACGGGCCGTCCAGCCAACGCGTGCCGTTGGCATCAAGCAAATAACGCCCGACAAGGTCGGAGGCAGTCATGTCCTCGTTGCAGGCCACGGTAATGAGTGGCTTGCGGAGCGTCCAGGCCATGTGTTCGACAAAGCGCGACTTGCCGCAGCCCGTCGGGCCCTTGATCATAATGGGGAGCCGTGCCGCATAAGCGGCCTCGTAAAGCTTTACCTCATCGCCCTGGGGCTCGTAATAGGGCTCGTTGTGAATCCTGTACTGTTCCTTATCAGTCATAACGCACCTCTTTGCCTTGGGTATTTTTGAGATCATCCGCGCACCTGGCGCCGGAATCAATAGTTGAACAATCTCTCACAAAATTATCTGGTTCCTCGGGGCTTTTGATCCATTCGAGGGTGACACGGCTTGTGATGACTACAGGTCCATATTCAAGGCGCGGATCGCAGTCAATAGCATCGCTATTGGCAAGATTCGCAACGCGGAAGACGGCTTATAGGCGCGCAAGACGATCGTCAACGAATGGATCAAAAGTCCCTAAAAAAAACCCCCACTAGGTGGGGGCTCAAAATCGTCCTCCTTGACACAAGGGGAAACTTACTTATGAACGCCCAGCTTGTCGCGCCAGCCGGCAAAGATCTTGTCAGCGTCGCCAGGGAAAGACTCGAAGGCACGTGCAAACTCATTATGCGTCTTAGCGAACTCGATCGGATCCTGGCCCGACTTCCAGCAATCGTAAGCCTGTCCAAGCGAGATACCACCGGAGGCAGGAGAATCGATGTGACCAAAAGCGCCACCACCACAGGTGTTGATCAGGTTACCGTGGCCCAAGTTCTCGAAGAAGCCAGGCAGACGCAGCGCGTTCATACCGCCGGAGATGATCGGAGTGGTCGCCTTCATGCCGTACCACTTCTGATAGTAGTAAGGCCCCTGACACTCATCGCGCTCCAGCATGTAGGCCAGAACGGTCTCGCCGGCATGACCTTCCATCTTGCCGTAGCCCATGGTGCCGGTATGAATACCGGAGGCGCCCATCA
>CAZASZ010000031.1:0-22117 GCA_964487925.1 uncultured Gammaproteobacteria bacterium | reverse complement strand
TATTTAAAGTCTTTGAATAGGGGATTTGAAATCCCACGCCTTTAGGCGGCTAGTTTCTTATACTCCCTCTCCCAGTTTGGGAGAGGGGACAAAAAGAGACTGAGCGCATTTACTCCATGAGGGCCTGGAGGTCAGCCTCCGATAACACCGCCACGCCAAGCGCCTCGGCCTTACCCAACTTCGAGCCCGGATCGCGGCCGGCGACCACATAATCCGTCTTCTTGGACACGCTGCCGCTGACCTTTGCGCCGCGCGCCAACAGTGCCTCTTTGGCCTCGTCCCGCGTCATCCCTTCCAGGGTACCGGTCAGGACAAAGGTCTTGCCATCCAGGCCCGAAGATTCCTTCGATATATCCCTTGCCGGCATCGGCCATTGAATACCGAGTTCGATCAATTCGTCGATAACTGCATGATTATGCTCTTCGGCGAAAAAGGCAACGAGCTGCCCGGCAGTGATGGCGCCGACATCCGGTATCTGTTCCAAGGACTCGCTGTCGGCATGGCGAATGGCTTCCAAGTCGATCAAGGTATTCGCGAGCGTCCGCGCCGTGACCTCGCCGACGCCCGGGATACCAAGTGCATAGATAAACCGGGCCAGGGTCGTCGCCTTGCTGCGCGTGAATGCGGCCATGAGATTTTCGGCGGAGCGAGCGCCCATCCTCGGCAGACTGCCCCATTGTTCCGCACTAACCCGGTAGAGATCGGCGACGTTTCTAACCAGGCCTTCGGTCACGACAAGGTCGACGAGTTTTTCCCCAAGACCATCTATATCCATGGCTCGACGTGAGGCGAAATGCTGGATCGATGCGGACAACTGCGCCGAACAGGTTAACCCGGCCGTACACCGAGCCACTGCCTCGCCTTCGGGCCGCACGACCGGGGCGCCACAGACAGGGCACTCGCTCGGCATCACAAACGAACGTATTCGGGATTGGTCGCGTTCGCCCTCGATAACGGAGACGACCTCAGGTATCACGTCCCCTGCCCGCCTAACCCAGACGACATCGCCGATATGAATATCCTTGCGGCGTATCTCATCCTCGTTGTGTAGGGTCGCCCGGCCGACCATGACGCCGGCGACCTCGACGGGTTCGAGAATTGCCACCGGCGTGATCGCACCCGTACGGCCGACCTGAACCTCAATATCCAGGAGCATCGTACGCTTTTCCTGAGCGGGGAATTTGTGCGCCACGGCCCATCGGGGCGCCCTGGCGACAAAGCCGAGTCGCGACTGTTCGTCGAAACGATCGACTTTGTAAACGACACCGTCGATCTCGTAATCGAGCATATCGCGCCGTTCGCCGAGATCGTGAAAATATTCGAGACAACCGTCCACGCCACGGACCTGACGAACCTCCTCCGACACACTGAATCCCCAGGATTTGAGGTGGGCGAATAGCGCGAAATGCGACTCGGGCCGTTCGCCCTCCATCGCACCGACGCCATAACAGACCATGGTCAGCGGCCTGACCTTCGTGATCTTCCAATCAAGCTGACGCAGGCTGCCGGCTGCCGCGTTACGAGGATTGGCGAATATCTTGCTCCCCTTGTCGGCCTGCTGCCGATTTAGGCGTTCAAACCCGCTCCGCTTCATATAGACCTCGCCGCGAACCTCCAAGGCACCTGGTGGGTAATCGCCCTCCAGCCGTCGCGGCACAACCGAGATCGTACAAACATTGGCCGTGATGTCCTCGCCGGTCTCGCCGTCTCCACGAGTCGCCGCGCCGACCAAGACACCGTCGCGATAGAGCAGGTTGACGGCCAGGCCGTCGAACTTGGGTTCCGCCGTGTAGGTAATCTCGTCGATACCCAAACGTTCGCGGTTGCGACGGTCGAAGTCGACGATGTTCTGTTCTGAAAAGGCATTATTCAGAGAACGCATCGGCACAATGTGGCGAACTTGTGCAAAGGCCGAGTCCGCCCGCCCGCCGACGCGTTGAGTCGGGGAATCGGGCTTTACTAGGTCTTCGTGTTCACTCTCGAGCACCTGAAGTTCGGCGAACAGCCGATCATAATCGGCATCCGGGATCTGTGGTGAATCCAGTACGTAGTACTGCCGGTCATGATGTCGGATCTCGGCGCGCAGTTCCTCGATGCGGGCAGCCGCGTCAATCTTGTTTGGCGTTGCCATCCTCTTGCCCTTCTTCGTAGAGAAAACAACGCGCCTCGTGGCTATCACTGAAGCGGCTGATGCCGGGATAGGCGTCCTTGCAACGCGGCATGGCCTCGGGACATCGGGTATGAAAATGACAGCCTGAGGGCGGCGAGCTCGGAGACGGCATGTCACCCTGAACTCGGATAACAGTCCGTGCCTCGCCCCCGGCGCTTTCAATCTCGGGAATAGCGGACAGCAGGGCCCTCGTGTAGGGGTGCCTGGCCTCGTGCAACACCTCCTGAGTCGCGCCGCGCTCGACAATACGCCCTAGATACATGACGGCAACCTCATCGGCCAAGTAAGCAACCACCGAGAGGTTATGCGTGATAAAGAGGTACGATAGCCCCATCTCGGTCTGGAGATCCTTCAGCAGGTTGAGAATCTGCGCCTGCACCGAAATATCCAAAGCGCTGGTCGGTTCATCGCAGACAAGAAGGCGTGGCGAGACTGCCAGTGCACGGGCAATACAGATACGCTGCCGCTGACCTCCGGAGAACTCATGCGGATAACGGTCGCCCGAGTCCTCAGGCAACCCCACCTGACTCAACAACAGCTTGACGCGCTCGCGACGACTGTGGGTATCACGCTCGATGTTCAACGCAACCATGCCCTCTTCGATGATTTCGCGGACACGCATCCTGGGATTCATGGAGGAAAAGGGATCCTGGAAGATAATTTGAAAGGCATCGCGACGCCGCCGCAGCGCCTCTCCACGCAGTTGGATCAGGTCGTCGCCCTCAAACAGGACCTCCCCCCCTGTCGGTCGAATCAACTGCAGGATGGCCTTACCGATGGTCGTCTTGCCACAACCCGACTCGCCAACCAAGGCCACCGTGCGACCACAACCAATCGTCAAACTGACTCCATCAACGGCGTACACGTGGCCTACCGTACGCTGAAATAGGCCCTTTTGGATCGGAAAGTGCACCTTGAGATCTTTGACCTCAAGCAACGTCCCTTGGTGGACAAAGACCTGTTTTCGAGATTTATACTGCTGAGGGACAATGGCCTTCTCACCCGCCTCAAACTGCAGTTCGAGCAAGTGACACCGGGCACGTTGCCGATCACTCAGATTCGTCCAACCCGGCACAACCTCATGGCAATGGGTCCAGGCAAAGCTACAACGATCGGCAAACCGACAACCCGAAAAGGCCTTGGTAAGCGAGGGCACACCGCCAGGAATCGTGGCCAGCGCGGTATCGCGTTTCTCGATATTCGGCAGCGATTCGAATAGCTTGCGACTGTAGGGATGGGCCGGCTGAGCAAAGAATGCCTCGCGATCCGCAACCTCCACGAGTTGTCCCGCGTACATGACGCCGACCCGATCAGCCATCTCCGCAACCACGCCCAGGTCATGAGTGATCAGGAGAATCGCCATCCCTGTCCTGGTCTGCAGGTCACGCAACAGGGCCAAGACCTGGGCCTGAATCGTAACATCAAGGGCAGTCGTCGGTTCGTCCGCGATCAGAAGTTCGGGCGCGCCGGACAACGCGATCGCGATCATGACACGCTGTTTCATGCCGCCCGAAAGCTGGTGCGCATATTCGCCGAGACGACGCTCGGGATCAGGAATCCCGACGGAATCAAGCAGCTCAATGACCTTGCGTCGAGCCTCGGCGCCACGTAGTCCCAGGTGAAGGCGAACGCCCTCGGCGATCTGGTCGCCGATGGTCAGCACCGGGTTCAACGAGGTCATGGGCTCCTGAAAAATCATGGCCATGCGCCGCCCACGGATCCGTCGCATAGCCCGTTCCGGAAGATCCATCAGATCCTCGCCATGCAGCCGGACCTGACCAGACATGATGCGGCCCGCTGGTTCCGGGACCAGACGCATCAGGGACAACGAGGTCACTGACTTACCACATCCGGACTCGCCGAGCAGCGCGAAGGTCTCGCCCTTACGGATCTCGAAACTTATGTCATCGACGGCCATGGCACGGCCACGACGTCCTTCAAAACAGGTGCTCAGATGCGCTACGGAGAGTAATGGGTCAGTCATATCGCTTTGGGTTTCCTCTACTCGGCTCAACCTCGGCCCCGCCTAGGATCAAAGACGTCGCGAACGACGTCGGAAAACAGGTTCGCAGCCAACACCAGGACGAACATCAGGACAAAGGCCGCGGACAAGCTCCACCACACCATGGGTTCCCTGGCCATCTCCAAACGGGCGCTGTTGATCATATTGCCCCAACTATACATATTAGGATCGACACCGACCCCGACGTAAGATAATACGGCCTCTGCCAGCACGAGCCCACTGAAATCCAGCACGACCGAGATCAGGACGATATGCATGACGTTCGGCAGCAGGTGCTGCAACATGATCCGCGTCGGACGGACACCGAAGGCAACGGCAGCCTCGACATAGGACAGCGAGGACAGTTTCAGCACCTCGCCCCGCAACAAACGACACAGCCCGGTCCAATTCGTCACGCCCAGGATCATACACAAGAAGAGCAGCCTGAGATCGGCGCGCGCGGCGTCAGTATCGAAAAGCTCGGGGTGTCCATCGATATAAACCTGCAGCAACAAAATCGCAGAGGCAATCAGTAGAACGCCGGGGATGGAGTTCAGGGTCGTATAGATATACTGGATCACGTCGTCGACGAAGCCGCGCAGATAGCCCGCCATGATACCCATCATGATCGCGAAAGGCAGCATGATCAGGGTTGTCAGCGTACCAATCAGCAACGCCGTCCGGATGCTCTTGATCGCCGAAAACAGGACATCCTGACCCACCTTATCGGTACCAAAGACATGGTATAACGGCGCCAATTCCACGAGTACTAGGATTACGATCAGGATCAGGAACAAGGTCAATAGCACAGAACGCCAGGGAAACCGCAACCCATCGCATTTGATATCCCGGAAGATATCGCCGGGTCCACGTCCGGAACGCCGCGCCAACATCAGCAACACAACCAAGATGAAGGAAAACCAGATCAAGAACGCATACAACACGGCCGCACCAGCACGTAGACCGATATCGGCCCACCGACCGGACTCATTGTCGAGGTGGGCGCCGCCGTATTCCAGGCGCGGATAAACTCGGCGATCCCTGCCATCGGTATCCACCGTACTTTCCTGAACGAATAGCCGTGTCGCGAACGGCGCAGAATAGGTCTTCTCGTCATGAGTGCGGATAGGCTCCAACATGACATCAAGCACGCTTAGTACTTCGACAGAATAATGCAACTCCTCGCCGGGAGTATCCGTGTTCGACTCAACGGGCAGGCGAAAATGCAGGGAATCGAGTAATGCGATAGAGACATAGACCATGAGCACCAAGAGCGTCACGGCACCCATCGGTCGTTCAATGATAGCGCGCCAAGGTGCGCGCAGGTGGGGACGCCGCCTCGCGTATAGAAACAGCAGGGTCACAGTCGCAACCAGGACGAATACGAGCTGATCGGTCCATAGTACGACGGGCAGAATCATGACAGCCGTACCCGTGGGTCTACAAAAGTGTAGGAGAGGTCCGTCAGCAGCAGCCCCAGAACATAGAGGAGTGAACCTAGAAACACCATGGATCGGACGATGGCGAAGTCTTGGGCATTGATGGCATCGATCGTATAACTACCGAGGCCGGGGATTGCGAAGAAAGACTCCATGATCAGACTGCCCATGAATAAGACGGGGATCACGACCACGACTCCGGTCAGGATCGGAATCATGGCGTTCCTAAGCACATGCCGAAATAAGACAAGGCGCTCTCCGAGACCCTTGGCGCGCGCCGTACGGACGTAGTCCTTACCCATCTCCTCAAGAAAGATCGCTCGATACCAGCGCCCACCCGAACCGATCCCCCCGATAACGCCGATGATGACCGGGAGGATCACGAATTTGAACGCGCCCAGTCCACCGTCATAGCCGGACACAGGCACCAGATGCAATAATTTGCCAAACAGAAACTGCCCACCGATGATGTAAAATAGGCCTGAGATCGACATCAGTACGACCAGGGTTATCACGGCCAACAGATCGATATAGGTCGCTTGCAGAAAGACGATCAGCAAAGCCACGGTGATATTGACCAGGAGTCCGACCAGGAATACCGGGATGGCTATCGCCAAACTCGGCCACATGCGCTGGCGGATGTCCTGGCCGATGTTGCGGCCATCATCCGAGGCGCCGAAATCGAAGACGAACAAGCGAATCGACTTATCGAAAAAGACAGTATCGGTGAGTGCGTCGAGCCCTGATGCGTCTCGATTGATCAACAGCGGCTTGTCATAACCATGCTCAGCCTTCCATTGAGTGATAGCCTCGGGGGTCACCCGCTTTTGCCCCAGATGCATGCGCGCCATATCGTCGGGGGTGTTGACCACGAAGAACAGCACGAAGGTGATTAAATTGACCCCGATCAAGATGGGAATTGCATACAACGTGCGGCGAAGGATATAGGCAAACATGTCAGCCCTCCTCCCTTGGGGCCAGCCCGCCCCGGTATTCCCGCCGACGGTGCTCGATTAGCGCCGGCAACAGGAACGGCACGAGCAAGGCGAACAAGGCGAACAACGGCCACAAGATCGGTTGGTTCCAATCTGCGCGCAGTTGAGCCCGGAGGTCCGGATCGACGCGGATATACTTCAGTGTGTTATTTGCCATGAGGTTTGGCTTAGAGTTGTGATGCCAGGCGTGGTGGAGTCCGAAACTCTTGGAGTGCATGCCCCAGATCCAGGGTGCATCCTCGCGGGCGATCGATACCATTTTATCGATGAGTCGCTGGCGCTCCTGACCATTAGACATTGTCTTAACTTGATCGAACAAGACATTGAATTCCTTTGAATCATAGTTGGCGGCATTCTCGCCATGATGCTTGACCTTACCGTTCGGACCATACAACAGGAACAGAAAGTTCTCGGGATCGGGATAGTCGGCGTTCCAGCCCCACATGAAGATCTGGGCATTGCCGGTGCGCATCTTTTCCTGGAAGCGGTTGTAGTCCGTGTTCCGGATCACAAGTTGGATATCAAGCTTCTGGAGTTGCTTGCGAAACCATTCCAGCATCGCCTTATCGTCGGGGCCCGAGGCCGTGATATCCAGGTGTAGGACGAGCGGCTTTCCGGTTCGCGTATCGATACCGTGTTCATAGCCCGCCTCACGCAACAGACGGCGCGCAGTCTCCAGCGATTTGCGTCGCGGTCGACCGTCGACCCAGTCGTAGACATAGGGATTGACGCCGGCCTGACCGGTTCGATCGCCGAAGATACCCGGGGGTATGGGGCCCTGCGCGGCCACGCCGCGCCCGTTAGCGAAGATCGAGATATATTCCTCGTAGTCCATCGCTATAGAGATGGCCTGCCGTAGCCGCCGCCGATCTTCAGAATACCCGCCAATATTGGCATCCATCATGTTGAAACCCATGTAAAATATGGTTGTCTGAATGGCGGTATTAAGACGAATCCCCTTATCCATCAGGGCCGGAGTCAAACCGACCTCCCCCGAACTTCCGAAGCGGATAGCCTGATCAAAACTGTCGGATCCGATTCCTGAAGAATCGTAATATCCCTGCAGGAACTTGTTCCAATAGGGAATCGTCTCCTTCTCCAAGGTAAAGACAACGCGGTCCAGCAGCGGCAGTGGCTTCCCTGCATCCTTCAACAAACCGGCTTGCGCGTCGCCCGGTTCTCCAGAACTCGGATATCGCTCGTCATGGAAGTTTGGATTGCGGATCAGCGTCATGCGGCGGTTGGGGTCGTTCTCCGCCAACATGAATGGGCCGCTGCCGATCGGATACCAGTCCATCGTCAAGTTACGATCAGCCATCCCGGCTTGGTGATAGAAACGGTCCGCTTCATAGGGAATAGGTGCGAAAAAAGGCATCGCCAGCCAGTAAACCATCTGCGGATATTTGCCCTTAACCTTGAGACGATAGGTATAGCGGTCAACGACCTGCGCGCCCTCGAGAGAAAAGTCTCGCAGATCGATAAAGCCCTGAGTAGTGTTGGCGCCCTTCTGTGTCTCGCGTAGCTGCTTGCCAAGGTCGGACAGGCCGATTATATATTCCCCCATGAGGCCACCGATCGGCGACAACACCTCGGGGTTCGCAAGCCGCTTAATCTCATAGACGTAGTCCTCCGCCGTCACCTCGCGGGAACCCGTGTCGGGAAAATCGTAGAGCGTATGGATTCCCATGCGATCCAGCGCGGCCCTGTCGAGGCCTTCGTAGATCGGTTTGTCTTGATCGTCGCGGGCAAGAGCTGGATGGGGTTGATAACGGATGCCCTTACGGATGCGGATGTCATAGACACTGTAGGCGATTCGCCCATCAGGGGCATCGGCTTTAAGCCTCCTGCCCTTTGCATCGTAATAGACTGGCTCTGGGATATCCGTCGTGGTTGCCGGAATCAGGGTATAGGGCCGTTTCAGATAGTGGTACTGCAGCGGCGGCTCATAGATCTGGGCGATGATGGTGTATTCGTTGGAACTGTAGGCCTTGGCGGGGTCTAGGTGCTTTGGCCGTAGCGAGAACGAACTATAGAGTGCGTTGGCACGCGCGTCCTGCTCCGGGTAGGGATCGTTCCAAGGTTGCAGATCGCAGGCCGACAGCGCGATCAGGCAGAGCCACCAAAGTAAACCCATTAGAATCAGAGACCCGGAACGCAGACGGACAGTCTGCCCGGTTTTACACTTCACAATGGCCACGACTGGCGCTATACCCCGCGTCATGAATGATCAATAACCATTAAGATCCCGCACTGATAGTCGGTTTGACGAAAAAGCGATATGATGCCCGCAGTCGCCTCGATTGCCTACACCACCTATTCAGCGGCAAACTGTACACGGATGTGACATGTTTTGCACGACCGGGCGGGCAAGACATGAGAGGGGTTAGATTCGCTATAAAGACAAGAAGGTAAATTATGGGATTTTTGAGCGGAAAGAATGCATTGATTGTAGGCGTGGCCAGCAACCGGTCCATCGCCTGGGGTATCGCGAAGGCTATGCACCGTGAGGGCGCCAAAGTGGCGTTTACCTATCAAAACGAAAAGTTGCGCGGCCGCGTTGAATCATTCGCGGCGGAGTGCGACTCGGACATCGTGATCCCCTGTGATGTCGGCGACGACCAGGAGATCGAAAAGGTCTTTTCCGAACTTGATAACTACTGGGATCATCTGGATATCCTCGTCCACTCGGTGGCCTTCGCGCCAAGAGATCAGCTCGAAGGCTCCTATCTGGACTGCGTGACCCGCGAGGGCTTCAGAATCGCCCACGAGATTAGTTCATACAGCTTCGCGGCCCTTGCCAAGGCCGCCACGCCGATGATGGAAGGCCGCAACGGCGCCTTGCTGACTCTGTCCTATCTGGGTGCGCAAAGGACGATCCCGAACTACAACGTCATGGGTCTTGCCAAGGCCAGCCTCGAGGCTAATGTTCGATATATGGCCTCCGATTTGGGCCCGGACGGAATCCGTGTCAACGCGGTCTCGGCCGGCCCCATCAGGACCCTGGCCGCTGCCGGTATTTCGGACTTCCGGAAATTCCTTGAATACGGTGAGAAGAACTCGCCTCTGCGCCGAAATGTCACAATCGACGAGGTCGGCAACGCCGCTGCGTTCCTGTGCTCGGACCTCGCCTCCGGTATCACAGGAGAGACGATGTACGTGGATGCTGGTTACAACACCCTGGGCATGGGCAGTATCTAATCCCACCCGGGGACCTGATCGGGGCCTCGCATCCATTTGATGGTTGCGGGGCCCTTTTGTATTGGATATTCATCGCGAGAAACTCATGCCTCATCGCCATGCAACGATACTGCTGATCCTGATCGCCAGCGCGGTCACACTCGGTGTGCTTGCCGGATGGTTCTGGGGATCGGCCATGACCGAGATCGCATGGATCGGCCAGTTGTTTCTCGACGCCCTCAAGATGTTGATCGTGCCCTTGATCCTGGCGGCGGTCATCAGTGGCGTTGCCTCGCTGGGTGATGTCCGGCGTCTGGGCCGGACCGGAGGGATCACCGTAAGCTACTACGCTGTAACGACGGCTATCGCGGTCTTCATAGGACTCGTCATGGTCAACCTGATCCAGCCGGGCATCGGCATCGATCTCAGTGGCGCCGCGTCGACGGCAAACATCACGGCGCGGGAGTCGACAGGCATCTCCGACATCCTATTGTCTCTTGTATCGCCTAACATCGTCGCCGCAGCAGCCAATGCTCAACTACTACCCCTTATTCTTTTCGCCATCCTGTTTTCGGCCGCACTGACCACGCTTGGCGAACGCGGTCAATGCGTCATCGAATTTTTCAACGGCGTCAATGACGCCATGATGAAACTCGTCATCTGGCTCATGTACCTGGCGCCGATCGGTATCTTCGCGCTGGTCGCGGCCCGGCTCGGCAAGGCCGGCGGTGGCCAGGCCTTTTTCGACCAACTGATCGCCGTGGGCTGGTATGTCCTAACCGTTCTCGGCGGTTTGGCGATCCATTTCGTCGTGCTTTACCTGATCCTGTTTTTTATCGCGGGGCGCGGAAGGGACTACGTCATCACGATGCTGCGCGCCTTGCTCACGGCCTTCGGCACAGCCAGTTCGTCGGCCACGCTATCCATGACCATGGAGTGCGTACGTGAAAACAAGGTCGATGACCGCGCCGTGCGCTTCGTATTGCCCTTGGGTAGCACGATCAACATGGACGGTACCGCGCTCTATGAGGCCGTAGCCGTCATGTTCATCGCGCAGGCCTATGGCATCGACCTCTCGTTCGGACAGCAGGCCATCGTATTCGTGACGGCTACCCTAGCGGCGATCGGCGCGGCCGGTATCCCCGAGGCTGGCCTGGTCACGATGATTATCGTCCTCAACGCTGTCCACCTACCCATAGAGGGCATCGGTTTGCTGCTGACCGTAGACTGGTTTCTGGACCGTTTCCGCACCACGATCAACGTCTGGGGCGACTCTGTCGGCGCAGCCGTCGTCCACCGCTTTCTACCCACAGCTGACGCCGTCGAAAACGACTAATATCGACCCTGATCTTGCGCCTGATCGGCCCCCGACCCACCGTTTAGACGCAAACGAACCCGCAGCCGCCGAACTTGGTCCGGGTCAGCGTTATCTCCGATCAACACAACGCTACCTCCCCACCTCGAACAGCGGAAGCTAAGGACCATGAGACGTGGATGAATCAGGGCGCCGGGTCTCAGCGTAGCGTCGAACACGCTGCCATCGCCAAACTCCAGGGACCAGACCCCATCGCAATCGAAAGTCAATGCAGTCACGCTTCTCGGTGACCATAGCAAGACGTAACGGCGTAGACCATGAACGAGGCATATAGCCGCTACGGCAACCAGCGCAACCCCAAGGTAGGTAGATAGCGGTGTTGCCACGACGCCGATCACGGCAATCGCGTGGATAAAGATCAGATAGACGGCAAGCCGCCTCGAGGGCCGCAAGCGTATATATTGACGTGTCCAGACCACCCGCCTCCTCCTTGAGACATCACCACCCGGCGCTCCTACTATGGGTCGCCGCTCACAGATCCCGTGACAGATTCAGTGCGTTGATACCCCTGGCGGTCCCAATCGGGTAATATGCTCGGATGCAAGATACGACTGCAGCCACGACCCGCATCGCCACCTGGAACGTCAACTCACTGCGGGTCCGCCTGCCCCAAGTCCTGCAGTGGCTCGAGTCGAACCCCGTCGACATCCTAGCCCTTCAGGAGACCAAGCTCAATGACCCCGACTTCCCGACCGCAGACATCGCTGCGGCGGGCTATCAAGTCGTCTTCAGCGGGCAAAAGACCTACAACGGTGTCGCCATCCTCAGCCGCCGAACGGCGACGGATGTACTGGCAAACGTACCGAGTCTCGACGACCCTCAGCGCCGCTTCCTCGCCGCGACCTTTGGCGACCTGCATGTCGTCAACTTGTACGTACCAAACGGCGAGAGCCCCGAATCAGACAAATATGCCTACAAACTGAATTGGCTGGAACATGTCCATCGCTATATTGAGGACGCCCTGGTCAGCTACGCTAGAGTCGTAGTGGTCGGCGACTTCAACATCGCGCCCGATGACCGGGATGTCTACGACCCGGAAGCATGGCAAGAACGCATTCTCTGCACAACTGCGGAGCGCACAGCCTTTCAGGGCCTCTTGGACACCGGACTGCAGGACACCTTTCGCCACTTTACCGAGGACGGAGGACACTTCAGCTGGTGGGACTACCGTGCCGCCGCTTTCCGGCGCCGTATGGGTCTGCGCATTGATCACATCTTGAGCAGCCAGGCATTGATCGAGTGCTGCAGCGAATGCGTCATCGATCCTGTGCCTCGGGGCTGGGAGCGCCCCTCCGACCATACCCCCGTTGTCGCAGGCTTTGCCCTCGGGACATGAAGATCGGCCGATAATTGATTGATTTAAAGTCTTTTAATAGGAGATTTAAAGTCCCACGCCTTTAGGCGGCAATGTTGCTTTTACTCCCTCTCCCCTTGATGGGGAGAGGGTTGGGGTGAGGGGTGAAGGCTCCGAGGTTGTTTCATGAGCCCTCACCCTAACCCTCTCCCAGTTTTGGGAGAGGGTACAATCGGCCGTACGGCCGATCAATCTGGCTTTTAGCCGTAACCCGAAGCCACCCGCTTTAACCGGTGGAGTATTCACTTAGATTCGAATTTAGGGAGCCCGATCGTGAAATATGCCGATTTGCGTGATTTTATCGCCCAACTCGAGAGTCGAGGCGAATTGCATCGGGTCACCGTGCCAGTAGATCCCGTGCTTGAGATGACTGAGATCTGTGACCGCACCCTGCGTGGCCGCGGCCCAGCCCTGCTCTTCGAATCCCCCAAGGGGCATGACATCCCTGTACTTGCGAACCTGTTTGGCACTCCGCAACGTGTCGCGCTCGGCATGGGCGAGGAATCGGTCACGGCCCTGCGCGAAATCGGCAAACTATTGGCCTACCTCAAGGAACCTGAACCCCCCAAAGGGCTCAAAGATGCCTGGGACAAATGGCCGGTGCTGAAGCAGGTCCTGAACATGTCGCCAAAGATAGTGCGTCAAGCACCTTGTCAGGAGGTACAGTACGAGGGCGACGAAGTCGATCTAACCCGCCTGCCGATCCAGACCTGCTGGCCCGGTGACACAGCGCCATTAATCACCTGGGCGCTGGTTGTAACGCGGGGCCCACACAAAGAACGCCAAAACCTCGGGATCTACCGCCAGCAGTTGATCGGCCCCAACAAGCTCATCATGCGCTGGCTGTCCCATCGCGGCGGCGCGCTCGATTTCCGAGACTGGCAGACCGCTCATCCCGGAGAACCTTTTCCCGTCAGTGTCGTGCTCGGCACCGATCCGGCTACCCTGCTCGCAGCCGTGACCCCGATCCCTGACGCCCTGTCCGAATACGCCTTCGCCGGACTCCTGCGCGGCGACAAAACCATTCTGACAGAATGCATTAGTAATAAGCTTCAAATTCCTGCTAATGCAGAGATTATTCTAGAGGGTCATATACATCCCGGAGAAGATGCCTTGGAGGGACCGTTCGGCGATCACACGGGTTATTACAACGAGCAAGACCGCTTTCCCGTCTTTACGGTGGATCGCATGACCCATCGCAGCAACCCGATCTATCACAGTACCTATACCGGCCGTCCACCGGACGAACCGGCCGTGCTCGGGGTCGCCTTGAACGAGGTCTTCGTACCCATCCTGCAACGACAGTTCCCGGAGATCCAGGACTTTTATCTTCCGCCAGAGGGTTGCTCCTATCGACTCGCCTGCGTCAGTATTCGCAAGCAGTATCCCGGGCATGCCAAGCGGGTTATGCTCGGGGTATGGTCGTTCCTGAGACAATTCATGTATACCAAGTTCGTGATCGTGACGGATGATGATATCGATGTACGCAACTGGAAGGATGTCATTTGGGCCATGACGACACGGATGGACCCGGCACGCGACACCACCATGATAGAAAACACCCCGATTGACTATCTCGACTTCGCGTCACCCGTCTCCGGACTTGGTAGTAAAATGGGCTTCGACGCGACCAACAAGTGGCCCGGCGAGAGCCAGCGCGAATGGGGAACTCCGATCGTCATGGATCGCGAGGTCAAACGACATATCGATGAGATCTGGTCCACGCTGAATATCACGCTGGATCCGCAGGACTAAGCAGCGCACTTTTACGCTGCAATCCAGGGCGCGACGCATCCGTCCGATAAAGGGAATAACAGCGGCGGTTTCAGGACAACGCAGATGAACTCAGCGACATCCAAACCCGAATCGAAAATCGGACTAGTCCTGCCCGGTGGCGGGGCACGTGCAGCCTATCAGACGGGCGTGCTGCGTGCGATCGCCCATCTCATGCCCAAGGGTGCGCAAAACCCCTTCAAGATCATCACCGGGACGTCTGCGGGGGCCTTCAATGCCACGGCTCTGGCAATTCATGCCCAGGACTTTCGCAAAGGCGTTCTGTTGATCAACAAGGTCTGGAAGAACTTCCACGTCGATCATGTTTTTCGCGCCGACACCCTTGGCGTGATGCGCAAGGGTGGGCATTGGCTGCTGACCCTGATGGGAGGGGGCTTGGGGCGTTACAATCCGGACGCCCTCCTCGACCGCGAACCACTCAATGAGTTGTTCCGAGCCTATCTGCCCTGCGAACGGATCCAACCGGCTATCGACAGCGGCGCCCTTCACGCCATTGGCATCACGGCATCAAGCTACCGCACAGGACACTCCGTGACCTTCTTTCAGGGGCACAAGGGAATCCTCCCCTGGGACCGCCAACGCCGTGTCGGGGTGCCTGCAATGATCGATGTCCAACATCTGCTGGCGTCATCGGCCATTCCGTTCATCTTTGCCGCGGAACGCATCAACAATGAATACTTCGGAGACGGCTCAATCCGCCAGATCGCGCCAATCAGTCCGGCCCTGCATCTAGGTGCAGACAAGGTGCTGGTCGTGGGTATCCGTAAGGAAGAGGCCGAATTGGGCTCGCTCGAACACAATGGCCATTATCCGAGCCTGGCCGAGATCGCCGGTCATATACTGGATAGCATCTTTCTGGATAGTCTGGACGTTGATATCGAACGTGTGCAACGTATCAACAAGACCCTGAGCCTGATCCCTGACGGACAACTAGAACAGGGCGGCATCAAACTGCGCCCGGTCGAATTTCTGACGATCTCACCGAGCCGACGCATAGACTTAATCGCGAAACGCCACGACGGTTCGCTACCACTGGCCTTGCGTTTCTTACTGCGCGGTATCGGGGCTTACGGTCATCATGGCGCGACCCTTTTGAGCTATCTACTCTTCGAACAGGCCTACTGCCGTGAGCTGATCGCCCTAGGCTACAAGGATGCCATGCAACAACGCGACGAGATCCTGAAGTTTTTGGATATCGAGGACCCTTACTTGAGCTGCAGAAAGTAGCGCCTGTCGCAAAGATACCGCGTGCGCTACATACTGAGACAGGTTTTCAGGCTTGTTTACAAACCAGGCGTGTGGGCGGCGCCCAGCCGACTCCAAACCCGCTTCTTGACCTTATAGAGCAGAAAACTCAACACGGCCAGATAGCCCAGCACGTACCAGCCAATGCGATGGCGCTGTTCAGCGTTGGGGTCAGCAGCCCATTCCAGAAAGGCCGCCGCATGTGCTACCTGCGACTCGATCGCACGCCGCTCCTCGGCGCTTGCGCCCGAATAACCCAAGATATCTGGCATCCGAATACCGGGGAAAAAGGTATTATCGAGCTTGCCATCCGCATCAGTATGAAAACTCGTCAGAAGCGTATAGATATAACGAGCGCCGCCTTCACGAGCACGGGCCATCAGGGATAGATCCGGGGGTACGACGCCATAGGTCGCGTGTCTGGCTGCTGCCGGCATATAGCTCATGAGTTTGTCCGACACCTTGGCGTCCCCGCGCATCGCGTCAATCTCCTGCGGACTCAGCCCAGCACCCTCAAGTGAAGCAAAGGTGATGAATTTGAGATCATGACACCCCCTACACACATTGTTCACTGTCTCCGCACCCTGCTTCAGGCTCGCGGGACTGCGATCAAGTGCGACCTCCTTGAGCTGTCGTCCCTCACTGGCTGAGGCCATGGTGGCCCATTGAAACATCAACAGGCATAGGACGATCCGAACGGTCATACCGCACCTCGCGTGCGCTGCTTTGCCGCCTTCCGACGAGCAATATCTTCTTGCTCGGCTTCAATGAATTCCTCTACAGCCTTGGGCAACCCTCGCTTTCTGAGCCAACGGTCCTCACGTTTCGAGATACTCGGCAACAGAAAAAACATAGAAAAATATAGCAGGCTGGCAAGTCTTCCATACAACAGCATCTCATCACTCGGCGGTTGCGCTCCTACATAGCCCAGAGCTATGACATCCAACACGAAGACAAAGAACATGATGCGATAGACCGGCCGGTAATGAGCGCCTGCTGGAATCGTAGAACGGTCAAGATACGGGAGAGCGGCAAAGATCAGTACCGAGGCCCCCATAGCCACGACACCGCCAATAAGATCGGGTATGGACCTCAGGATGGCGTAGAAGGGTAAAAAATACCACTCCGGCACAATATGGGCGGGGGTCTTCATTGGATTAGCCGGAATGTTGTTGGTTGGCTCGATAAACATATCCGGCTTGAAGAAGACAAAGGCGCAAAAGATGATTAAAAAAAGCCCTAGGCCATAGAGGTCCTTAATCGTGAAATAGGGGTGAAAAGGGATCTTATCTTCCTTGTGGAGTTCAATACCCAGTGGGTTACTGCTCTTGATGTAGTGAAGCGCCACCAAATGCATCAAGACCCCGCCGATGATGATAAACGGGAACAGGTAATGCAGCACGAAGAAACGGTTCAGCGTAGCGTCCCCAATCGTGAAGTCGCCGCGCAGCCAGATCACGATCTGGTCCCCGAAAAAGGGAGTGGCGCGGAACAGGTTCGTGATGACCTGAGCGCCCCAATAGGACATCTGCCCCCAAGGCAACAAATACCCCATAAAAGCCGTCGCCATCAAGAGCAGTAGCAATACCTGGCCAGACCACCACATGAGCTCGCGTGGCGGGCGGAAACAGGTGTAATAGAGCGATCTGGCCATATGGATGTAGATGATGGCGAAAAAGGCCGATGCGCCCGTGGAGTGCATGTACCGGATCAGCCAACCGTAATTGACGCTACGCATAATGTGCTCAACCGAATCGAAGGCCAATACCGAATCCGGTTTGTAATGCATCGCGAGAAAGATGCCGCTGATAATCTGCAAAATCAGGACGAATCCAGCCAGAAAACCGAAGTTCCACCATGAGGTCAAATTCCTCGGGGTCGGATAGTCGGTGAGCTCATGCTTGATGAAGGTCGATAGCGGAAAACGGCGATCAATCCACTTTATAGCGTTACTCATGTTTGAACTCCTGGCCGTCAAGCCTTCTTGATGACGATCTTGTCTTCCGACAGAAACTCATACGGGGGGACCAAGAGATTTTTGGGCGCCGGCCCACGCAAGATGCGGCCACTATTGTCGTAGACGCTGCCATGACAGGGGCAAACCCAGCCTTCATTCTTGCGGGCAGGCACACAGCCTAGATGGGTGCAGATCCCGACAACGACCAGCCATTCCGGATGCTCCACCCGATCTTCATCGGGTTGGGGCTCCTTTCCACCGCCGTCACCGTTCATGGACGCGACCTGTTCAGGCGTTCGATGCACGATAAACACAGGCTTTCCCTGCCAACTTACGGTGCGTGAGTGCCCCATCGCGATGTTGGAAAGATCGACCTCGGTAGACGCCTTTGCAACCACGTCGGTCGTTGGGTTCATGCTGCTGATAAAAGGCCACGTCGCTGCAGCCAAGCCAACTCCAGCTACCGCGATCGTGGTCTGTTCAAGAAAGTCACGCCGTCCCTGATCGTCCGGGTGATCGGCGTCGCCTTCAGGCGAAATACCCTCGTGATGACTCACAGCTCATGCCCTCCAGTCACTAAAATGCTATACCCTTATCGTACCGGGGTGAAAAATCTGAAGTTCGTCACACATTTGGTCACATCTTCAGCCAGGACGCGGACTCAGCAACCAAAATACGCGCTTTGCGGCCTTAGTGTAAGATGTCGTCCTAGCCAACGACCAAATTCTCATGTCGCCCGTCCGATTGACGGCGTACTCTATAAATATTCGTACAGCACGCTGACAGAGGAGCCGATGCACAATACCTTACCACTACTCAAACAGACCTCCTTTCCTGCCCTGCGGCGGAGACGACTCGAAACCCTACAGATCAATCTCGGCTATCTATGCAATCAGTCCTGTCTGCATTGCCACGTCAACGCCGGCCCGAAGCGCACCGAACTCATGGATCAGGCGACCATTGATGACGTCCTCGCCTTCATGGATCAAAGCGAGATCGCCCTTGTCGACCTGACCGGCGGGGCGCCCGAGATGAACCCTCGGTTCCGGGCGTTGGTCAAGGAGATCCGGCGACGCGGTAGCCGGGTCATGGACCGCTGCAACCTGACCATTCTGGAAGAGCCGGGACAGGAAGGATTGGCCGAGTTCCTGGCCGAACAAGGCGTCGATGTCACGGCCTCACTGCCTTGCTACCGTGAGGACAATGTCGATCGTCAGCGCGGTAAGGGAGTCTTCGCAACCAGTATTCGCGGTCTACAACGACTCAACGCTCTGGGCTACGGACAACCGGGAAGCGGCCTCGAACTCAACTTGGTCTTCAACCCTCAGGGACCTGTGCTCCCTCCGCCTCAGGCCTCACTGGAGGCGAGTTATAAACAGCGTCTCGCCGAGGAATACGGCATTACGTTCAACCATCTGTTCGCACTAACCAATATGCCGATCCAGCGCTTCGGCAGCACCTTGATATCGAAAGGACAGTTTGATGACTACATATCTCTATTGCGGGAGGCATACCAGGAGGACAATTGCGAATCCGTCATGTGCCGCAGCTTGATCAGCATCGACTGGCAGGGCTATGTCTATGACTGCGACTTCAACCAAATGCTCGGTCTACCACTGCGCAACCAAGGCGGGCCGCGGAGCCACATTCGAGACCTCAGTGCAGCGGCCCTGGATGGACGCCCGATTGCGGTGGGCGAGCATTGCTATGGTTGCACGGCCGGACAGGGTAGTAGCTGTGGCGGGTCCTTTGAAGGATAAGGGGAAAATAGCTTAAAGGGCACCTAAAGAGCTAGCCGCCCAGGCCCAGTGGATCCAATGGGTCTACGCCATCCATAAAGGGCCGACGGCGGTCACCGCTGGTGACATGGTAGACTCGGCCGATCCAGTTATTGACCACGGCCTCAGCCGTATCATGCCAAGCATTTCCCAAACTGCTCGTGATGAGCTCCTCGGGAAAATGCGGTAGTTCGCTGCCTGGCCCCAGAGTGGCGATGACCTGCCCCCGGTATTCATCCAGGATAGCCTCCGTCCGCACACTAAAATAGTTTTCAGGGAACGGCGGATAGGTCTCACGTTGCCCTTGAGCGAATAACCGGATCTCGCGCTTGTATTCCTTGAGCAGGCTGATGGTGTCGTATTCGGGGTGACCCTGAAAATAGACTACTCGGAACTGATCTTCGCTAACGGCCAGATGCACACCGGCCTGTTCACTCTCGACGAGCACGTGCAAACCCGCGTCATCGAACTGATCGCGGCCGATCTCGTTGAAACGGGAATGAGGGACATCAAAACGCGTATTGACGTCCTTGACCAGTGGGTGCTCGCGCTCGACAACACGATGAGAATAGACGCCCCATCGTTTGCTTGGCAACAGACGCCGCCGCTGACCATGTTTGAACTGTAGTACCGCGTGAGTCGCCAGACAGGAACATAGCGTCGAGGTGACATTGTTGACAGCCCAATCGATGACCTCAATGAGCGGATCCCAGAAGGGTTCCTCGGCAAGATCCGGACAGGTTACGTTTGCTCCGGTAATGATCAACGCATCCAAACCATCCGCCTGTAACTGAGCGAAAGTCTCATAGTATTTTTCGATATATTCGCGCGCTTCAACGCTACGGGGGATCTCCGTTAGCGTGAATGGATGCATGTAGAACTGGGCAATCTGGTTACTCTCAGCGACAAGCCGGAAAAACTGACGCTCAGTCGCCTCAAGCGCAGCATCGGGCATCATGTTGAGTAGTCCGATATGGAGCTCGCGGATATCCTGGTGTCGGGCATCCGTAGGATCGAGTACCGTCTCACCTTCCTTACGAAGACGATCGAACGTCGGCAGATTTGAAGGAGCGACCAAGGGCATTACTTGGAATCCTCGATTTGATGCCCGGCGGACTCCTTGCGGGCGACGGCATTGGACACCAGATCCAAAAACCCTGCCTCGTCCTGAACCTGGGCGAGTTCATCCGTAGCGATCGTATAGCCATGCTGCTCTGCAATGGCATCGTAACGCGGGATCCTGGAGTAGAACAGCTTGGTAAAGATCCAACGCACGAAGTCATCCGGCGCAATCATTGCTACATACGGCAAATCCCGCTCACGCATATAGTCAGCAAGCTGTTCCTCGAGAAAGTCCTCACGATAAAACAGGGGCTTAGGATACTTCAGCGCGCGATGAATCAGTGCCTGCTCATCCTTCTCACTGGCCTTGATATAGAGGATGAGTGTATTTTCGGCAAGACACTCAATGACCCCATCTTCATGATCCAGCTCGCAGATACTCCCACCGGCATCATTGAGAAAATGCTGATAGCCGTAGATCTCCCGAGCCTTATGAATAAACAGCGGGACATCCCACATGGCCTCAACCTCGGCCTGATAGTGCAGTCGCTGTCGACGTTTGAATTCCGGCAGTGGCAAGCCACCCTGCTCCGGATCGCCGAGCTTTCCGAGAAAACTGGCCACGGGCTGCAGATTGTGGACCGTGATGTTGTTGTTGATATAGATCGAATCAGAGCGCAACAGATCACTCAGAAAAGGGATCTGCATTGCCTGTTGCTTGATATTATCGAGGATCGGCTCGTCCAGATAACGGGTCCCGATCCGATAATCGCCCGAATAGTGAAACCAATTCCCCTTCATGAGCATGTCGGCCAACCGCGTCTTGCCTACGCCGGACATCCCCATGAGCGTGATCCGTTTGTTTTGCCAGGCGCGAAAGCCCTCTGCACTAAACTTCACTCGTCGCCTCCGACAGCGGCCTGCCCGGCAGGCCAACAAAAAAAGGGGACTAACCGTCCCCTGGAAACCTTGGTATCCGGAAACCGGATCCGCAACAGACTAGATATTCGCGTTATTTTACGCTGATTACCGGCCACTTGCCTTTGTGGTTGCGCAGTGTGATCATTGTATTCCCGACCGTATGAACATTCACAACGATCTCACGAAACTGATCTCCACTGTAACTCCACTCACGTGCGGTGCGAACCTCGCAATCCATACGATCCTCGCCACACTGCACGACAGCATCGATAATATCGGTCTTTAACGACTTTTCAATGGCACCTTTGATACCTTTAAGCTGCTTCTTGTCCAGGTTCAGGGTCCCCAGGACATTGGGCGCGCTCAGGTGAATCGTATTGTTGGCTGCGAAAGCCGGCATTGCACAAAAGACAATAAATAGGCAACAAAATGAGAATAGAAAACGTCTGTACATGTATCCCCCCAGGGTCGCTCTTCTTGGATGTAAGCCGTGAGCCAATATTGCACTGCAAAATGGCTTATCCGTCAAGAATGATCGGATTTAGCTCTTAGTCATTATTTGCGGTATCAAAGACTATCACATTTAATCTTTTCTTAATAATGATCTGTCATGTTGACGCCAAATTGCCGTATGGATAACACGAACTTCCGATTCAATAACATCATGGAGTCCACCTACCGATGAAACCATCCTCTATCAAATGTGCTATTGCCATCACCGGCCTGTTGTTCGCCGCTTCGTCCCATGCAAGTCTGAGCCCTGTAGACCAGACCACCGCCCAGGTCCAGAATCAAAACCTTGTTGCCAATGCAGCACCAAAGGCAGCCGGCATTCAGCTTGCCGCCCG
>CAZASZ010000030.1:0-22744 GCA_964487925.1 uncultured Gammaproteobacteria bacterium | reverse complement strand
GTAAGAACTGATCCGCCTCAAGCCGATGTCGCCCAAATCGATACGACAAAAAACGATGTAGTGAAAACCGATGCGGTGCAACAGGATGATACCGTGCAAACCGCGATCGCGACGATGGATGGCTACATCGCTGAATTGGATCAATCGCAAGCGCTTCAGGACGACATAATCGATGCTGTGGATATGGATGCCGAAGCCGCCGTGACGGAACAGTTTGTCGACGTATCGGAAGCATCTATAGATGAAAACGTTGTGCCTAACGAGGCTATGATTGTCCCTGCCGTAGAAGCGCTTTCTCCGCCCGAAGAACAAGATGTCGATCTTATTTCGGCGGAAGGTGGCCTACTGGTGGAGGAGACAGATATCATGCCGGCAGAGAAGCAGGATATCGTTTCGATTCCGCGCCAGCTGGTCTTCTATTTCGACACCAATAGTGACAAGCCCGCCGTGGGCGACGACGACATTTTAATACAGCACGCCCGATACCTGGAGCAGCATCCCAGTATGGTGTTGCGAATCCGTGGCCATGCCGACAATCGCGGCGCCAAAGATTACAACCAGCACTTAAGCGAGCAACGTGCGCTAAACATCGCCTATATCTTGCTGGCGGCGGGTGTTTCCGGCGAGCAGTTGCTTGTTGACGGTATGGGCGACGACATACCGATGGCCGACCCGACGCATTTGCAGGCGAATCGCCGCGTCGAGTTCACCTATATGGATTCCATGGTGGCGCAAAACGACTGATCGCTTCAGTCTCCGTTGTTTGGGCGTTGCCACTGTAGGTTCCTCCCTCCGCCTGTGGTGGTATAGGCCCCTTTTTAGTTCCCTAGTCAAGGTCGATTTTCTTCTAAAGCAATGACCAATGGGCGTCGCACCGGATGAAATATGATTGCACGTAGAGGCTAGGAAACAATCACTAGCACAAAAATTATTTGCTCCGTCACTTGTTGCGCTACTATTAACCGCTACGCATTTTGTTTTCCTCTGCGCTTCACGCTCTGGTGCGGAATAGATTGGATCTTGATCGGCACGGCGTTGGATTTTAAGGGGGAGTCTTACGATGAGTAACATCAAAGTACTAACCTACGTTGCCGTAGCGACGACGGCCGGAGAGCCTGGGATTCAAAAACAGCCCATAGGGAAGCCCTTCGGTCTCTATGCGGAGGATGACATTGCGGTCAGCCAGGTTTTTCCGCAACCATATCGATGGGGCGTTGTTGAGGAAAGTCCCCCGTTCGACCTCGGGTTGTACCATATCCGAGGACGTGTGTTTCTGGATGAGCAGATGTCATTTCGAAAGCAGTCCGTCCAGAGTGGAGACACCTTGGTCGCAACGAATTTCATGGACATGGAAGTGATCGGTAAGCTTGTTGCCGAGAACGCCTGGCCCGTGTCAACAAAGCTAGGGTTGAATTTGTATGCTACCGGCCGTGCGCTTGTTGAACGGACTACGTATGTATGGGGAATTTTTATTAAATGGGCGCGGAGGGACTAAAATTTTACAACTGAAAAATAATACTTGTGTGATTTATTCAGGAAACCTTAGCCCCTAAAAACAATGCTCAAACTAATCAATACCGCGCCAATCAGAATCGCAACAACCGTCTGAAGTTGTCCCCGCCGAATCTGCTTTTGAAGCTCGCCGAGTTCTTTTGACTGCCACTGTAATCGCAGCGTTCCATTCTGCGCCTGATGCAGTGTGTCGTAGATCATGGAGGGGAGCAGCGGCAACTGGCCGGCCGCTTGTGGCGCGGTCTTTTTCAGTGTGCGCAGGAAGGCGCGGTAGCCGACGTGGTCGTGCATCCAGCGCTCGAGGAAAGGCTTGGCGGTCTGCCAGAGGTCGAGGTCGGGGTAGAGCTGGCGGCCGAGGCCCTCGATGTTGAGCAGGGTCTTTTGCAGCAGCACGAGCTGGGGCTGGATCTCCATATTGAAGCGGCGTGCGGTCTGGAATAGGTGTAGCAAGAGGCGACCGAAGGAGATCTCTTTGAGCGGGCGTTCGAATATAGGTTCGCAGACGCTGCGGATTGCCGATTCGAATTCATCGACGCGGGTGTCCTTGGGCACCCAGCCGGACTCGACGTGCAGCTCGGCGACGCGTTGATAGTCGCGGTTGAAGAAGGCCAGGAAGTTCTCGGCCAGATAGCGCTGGTCCTCGGGGTTCAGCGTGCCCATGATGCCGAAGTCGACCGCAATGTATCGCCCTTCATTGGATACGAAGATGTTGCCTGGGTGCATGTCGGCATGGAAGAAGTTGTGCGAAAAGACCTGGGTGAAAAAGATCTCGACACCCATTTCAGAGAGCCGTTTTAGGTCGATCCCTGCGTCCCTGAGCGCCTCGATATCGCTGACCGGGATGCCGTGGATGCGTTCCATGACCATGACCTGGTTACGAGTTTGAGGCCAGTAGATCTCGGGGATGTAGAGCATCGGTGAGTCGGTGAAATTGCGTCTCAGTTGGGATGCGTTGGCGGCTTCGCGCATGAGGTCAAGTTCGTCGAATAGTGTCTTCTCGAATTCGGCGACGACCGCGCGTGGGCGGAGTCTGTGTCCTTCACTCCAATAGCGCTCGGCGAGGTCGGCGATGATGTAGAGCAGACCGACGTCACGTTGGATGACCCTGCGGATCTTGGGGCGGACGATCTTGACGACGACTTTGCGGCCGCCCTTGAGCGTGGCCGTGTGGACCTGGGCGATCGAGGCCGAGGCCAGCGGCGTCTCGTCGAATTCGGTAAAGATCTCATTCAGCGGGCAATCGTAGGCCTGCTCGGCGATCTTGCGGGCTTGTAATCCAGGAAAGGGCGGTACTTGATCCTGAAGTTTGGTCAGTTCGTCGGCGATGTCATCGGGTAGCAGATCGCGGCGGGTGGACAAAATCTGGCCGAATTTTATGAAAATAGGGCCCAGCTCTTCTAGTGTCTGGCGTAGGCGAACGGCGCGGGGCAGGCGATCTCGGCGCCACCAGTTCCATGGCAACACATACATGAGGAGACGGAATGGCCGGAAAAGGTGGGTCGCGAACACGATCTCGTCGAGACCATTGCGGACCAATACCTGGTTGATATGGAGCAGACGGAGAATTTGGCCGGGACGGATCATCAGGCCTTCACGGCTTGCTGGAGGCATCGACGCAGGCGGTCGATCCGTGCCTCAATGCGGTCACTGTCGGCACGCAGTCGGTCGACCCCGGATGTGAAGTCCCCGAGCTCGATTGGATGCGGCATCAGGTGGGATTCCTCGACCAGGTAATCTCTCAGGTCGGTCGTTAGCGTTGACTGGGTCTCCCGACACCATGCGCCCATGCGCCGAAGCCTTCCCATGATCTCGTGGGCCATGACGTCGCCACAGACGCGGGAAAGCTCTTCCTCCCAATCGATATCGAGTCGCGCCAGGATGCCCTGGATGCTTGCCGCCAGGTCCGCATCGCCGCTAATCCGCAAGGGGGTGTCGCGACGTTCTTTACGGGTGGCGGCTACGAAGTCCATGCAGGTCCCGCTCAACGCGGTATCGATGTGGTCGGGGGCGACATGGGTTAGATTGATGCCCTGCGGGCACGGACGCAGATAGATGGTTCGGTCGAAGTCCGTGAGCTCCAGCGCGACAGCCTTGCCAGCCAGACGCGCCATCGCCGTATGGGCGACTGGGTCGAGTGCGAGGACGCGATTGAGGATCGACTCAATGACGGTCAGCAGATATTCCAACCACATGCTTGGGAGGTCCCCTAGTACTTGCAGGCTTGGTGCAGGGCGACGATGCCCCCGGACAGGTTGAGGTATTCGCAATGATCGAAGCCCGAGGCCAACATCATGGACTTCAAGGTGTCCTGATCGGGGTGCATGCGAATCGACTCGGCGAGATATTGATAACTATCCGCGTCTCCGGCGATTAGCTTACCCATTGCCGGTAGTAGCTTGAAGGAATATTGATCATAGATGCTGGACAGCAAAGGCGAGACCGGCTTTGAGAACTCCAGGACGTAGAGTTTCGCGCCGGGCTTGAGGACCCGGGCCAGGCTTGCGAGCGCACGCTCTTTGTGGGTCACGTTACGTAGACCGAAAGCCATAGTAGCGCAATCGAAGCTGTTGTCGGCAAAGGGCAGGTCCTCGGCATCTGCCTGGATGTAGTCGATGTTACCTATTAGGCCGCGGTCGAGCAGACGGTCTCGACCCGTGGACAGCATTGCCCGGTTGATATCGCTGGCCACGACCAGGCCTTGGCTGCCGACGGCCCGTGCCAGGCTGGCAGCGATATCCCCCGTGCCGGAGGCGAGATCGAGACAGGTCTGTGCGGATTTGACGCCGGCCATATGCACGGTCAGGGCCTTCCAGAGTCGATGGATGCCCAAGGACATGACATCGTTCATGATGTCGTAACGCTGGGCGACGGACGTGAACACGGCGCCCACCCGCTGTCTCTTCTCCTCAATCGGGACCTGTTTGTAGCCGAAGTGGGTCTGTCCGCTCTCGTGGCGGTCAATCATGGGTAGGGGCCTCCGTGCTTGTGTCGACCTCGCGCGAGGCGCCGGCTTTATCGAGCGCGCTCAGATAACGTTGCCACATGGCGTCTTGATTTTGGCCAAAACGGTAGAGCAGGTCCCAGGAATAGAGGCCGGTACTATGACCATCGTCGAACACCAGTCGAATCGCATAACTACCGACAGGTTCGATGTCGGCGATATTGACCCCGATTTTTCCGGTCTGCAGGACCTCCTGGCCGACGCCATGTCCGCGGACCTCTGCCGACGGCGAATGGACACGCAGGAATTCGCAACTGAAATCAAAATGCGCGCCGTCGTCGAAGGTCAGCTCCAGGCACTTCGATGTCTTGTGCAGGCGGATGTCAGTTGGATTGGGCATATGTAAAGTCAGTTACAGGTTAAGAGTGACAAGTTACAAGGTGGCCGGTATTCGCGCAAGCCAAGCGTTACTTGCTGTTGTCATTGGGCCTTAAACTCGAATCCCATGGCCTTGGCGCCGGGATCAACGATATGTACCCGCGCTAGCAAGGAGCCATTGGCGGGGATAATTGTCGCGGGGCTCACCTGTGTGTCGAGGTATTCGCCCGGTTCGAAGCGACGCCAGGCGATCAGATGGTGATCTAGATCGAAGAAGCTGAGTTCGAGATCCGGCAGGGCCTGGGCGAATCCGGCCTCATTGCGGATGGTGACGCTCGCATCGAGGACGTTCTGGAAACGGTCATTCAGGTGAACGTCGGGGCGACCGATGCGAAGGTGCTTGAGGTCGCGGCGCGGGGCCAGTGTGCACTTCGCGTACAGGCATAGCTGTTCGAGCCAGGGCCGTAGACGGTCGTGGTTAGCAAGCTCATCACGACGAAAATAGGCCTGTTGAAGTACCAACAGCGCCAGCAGTGCGAGACTCATCAATCCACCGAAGAACCGTGCCGGGGTGCGTGATCGTGGCTGGACCGCATCGCTGTGATCCAGTCCCGCGAGCCGTGCCTCCTCGGGCAATTTTATCGTCGGCCGTCCAAAGTCGGAGCCCGATGCGAGGCCCAGGTTGGACTCTGGCTTTGGTTCGGCTTCCGGTTGATCGTCGGCGGCCGCAGTCGCTACGTCTTCGACGACGTCCTCCTCATCCGGGATGGCCTGGATGTCGATCTGGATCGTGAAACCGTGGTGGCAATAAGGGCAGTCGACAGCGTATTGTCCACCGGTGCCCGAGAGGCCGCTGATCTCGTTGGCCTGCTGACAATTGGGGCAGACGAATTCCATAGGTCGGTATTCCGAAAGTGTTGTTAGGCCGGAAGCCAAAGTGTGCCGGTTAGCCCTGTATAGTTGCTCTTTTGAAAATCGAACCCTAGAGCTTGTGGCCTTGAATGCGCGCCCACTCGGACATCACACGGGATCCATCGCAGGCGAAAAGTCCTTGATAGGCCCGCCATACGGGCTCGATCTGGTCCTCCAGTATACCCGAAAGCACGATTTTTCCACCTGGTCGAAGCAGGGTGGCGAAGTGCGTGGCAAGGTCCTTCAGCGGGTTAGCCAGGATGTTGGCAATCAGGATATCCGCTTGAAGGTTGGATGGATCATCGGGTAGCCCCTTTAGCCGGCAGGTCGTGATGCGATCACCGACCGCGTTGCGTTCGGCGTTAGCCTTGGTCGCGGTCAGTGCCTGCGGGTCGATGTCCACGGCCCAGACATGGCGCGCGCCCAGTTTTGCCGCTGCGACGGCCAGTATGCCCGAGCCACATCCATAGTCGATGATCTCGGCGTTCTTGAGCGATTCGCCATCGCGCCATACCTCATCGAGCCATTCCAGGCATAACCCCGTCGTCGGGTGAGTGCCGGTGCCAAAGGCCAGTCCGGGATCGAGCAGGATATTGTTGGCGTCAGGTTCGGGCGGTGGGTGGTCACCTGGGCAGATCCAGAGGTTTTGCCCGAAGCGCATGGGATGAAAATCGCGCATCCAGACTCGTTCCCAGTCCTGATCGGCCAGCGCCTCCACCTGGATGTTTATCGAGCCGAGCGTGTTCAGTGTCGCCTGGAGCCTCATGATCAGGTCGTCTACATCCACCCCGTCCGCCAGGAACAGGCCGGTTACGCGAGTATCCGGCCACAACGGGGCCTCGCCGAGCGGCGGTTCGTAGATTGGTACGTCGGCTACGTCACTTAGGGTCACGGCTAGTGCGCCAGCCTCTTCAAGTGCCGTGTTGGCTCTCTCGGCGTTGTTCGACGGGGTGTTGATATGCAGTTGTAGCCAGGCAGTCTGACTATTCCCTAAACCTTTATCGTTCATATTTATGCTGAATAACCTTGTTGCTGGGCGAGAGATTGATCTCGTCGAAGACCGTGCCTTGCCGGCTCCCTAGTACCATGGCGACGGCCTCGGCAATGTCCTCGGGCAGGATGGCTTGGTTGTCCTCTTCGCCGGGGGCGAAATCGAGGTCATCGAAAAACGGGCTGCGTACCATGCCAGGGTTGATGATCGTAACCCCGATCCCCTGTCGTCCGGTCTCCTTACGCAGGGCCTGGGCAAGGCCGCGCAAGGCGAACTTGCTTGCCGAATAGATTGCGCCTTTGCGGCCGCCCTCAAGTGCCGACTCCGACCCCATGAAGATCAGTTTCCCTGCTCGGCGCGTCTTCATAGCGGGCAGCAGGCAACGGGCAAGGTAGGCGTGGGCCGTAAAGTTGATATCCATGAGCTGGCGGATCTGGGCCAGCGAAAAGGTTTCCAGGTCGCCGAAACGGCCCTGACCGGCGCAGCAGATCAGGACGTCGATGACCGGGTGCGTCTTGATGATCCCTGGAATTCCGTCGGCAAGGGCATCCCAGTCGGCGAAATCGATCGCGATCGACTCATGGTGAGAATGGTCGAGCGGTGGTTTCCCTGCCGTCCGGGCGAGCCCGATCGTGTTGAATCCATCGGTCAACAGACGCTCGCAGATGGCTCGTCCGATGCCCGAGCTATGTCCCGTGATCAATGCCGTGCGCCTGTTGCTTATGTTTGCGGCTGGCATGGAAAGATGCGGTCTCCGGGTACGTGATTGCTGAGCGCTTCCTGACAGAAATCAATGAGCTCTGTTTCGAGCGCGCGCGGGTAGGATACCATGCCATTTCCGCGCATGAGGCCTTTATGGAACAGTGCCTCGTCGGGATACAATTTGGCCATCTGGTCGTGAAATCCGTCGGGCAAGCGAAAGGCGCCCAGGCTTACCGAATGAACGGCATCGGCTGGGATATGGGCGAAGATATTCGTAATCAGGTTGCGATACTGTTCTTGAAAGTCCGGGGCATGGATCAGTGGGTCGAGGCGCAGGCCGATGCTCCAGCCGGCATTGGCCAATCGGGACAGTGCGCGCAGGCGCAGTTCGAGTGCCGGGACCCCATGTTCAAGGCGTTGCGACATGCCTTCGGGCGTGAAGCTAAAGGCCACGATGCAGTTCGGGAGCGGGGCGTGCGCAAGTAAGGGCTCAATGCGAGCGCACTTGGTCCTGAGTTCCAGTCCGGCGTTATCGCCTAGTCGAGCGAATACGGGCAGGATATAGTCCAGAAAACCGCTTATACCATCGTAGGCCAGGCTGTCGCTATCGTATCCGGAAAAAAAGTGGACTGGGTCTTTTGCGGACTCCGTGGTTCGCTCGATCTCCGCCCCGAAATCCTCGAAGTTGACAAACAACAGGTAGTTGGCCGAGCGGTACATACCCTGCAGAAAGCAATACCGACAGTCGTAGGGACAATTCAACATGTGCGAGAAGTAATGGTTCTCGCCCGCGCCGATCGAGTAATCGTCCGGCGCGGGCATGACCCAACGTTGAGTCTTGCGGGCCAGGATCAGGGATGGCCGGCGTTTCTGGAGCCTGAAGTTCTGGTTCTTGCGGTTGAAGATCTCGCCATAATGATGGCAGGGGATGATCGTGGCCCGTTTGAAACGGCCGAGGATGGCGCGGGTCCGTGGGTGGTCGAACAGGTCCTCCTCAACGTAGATCAGTCGCCCCATCGCGATGTGCTTCGCCCGGAATTAATCAGAGGCTCCCTAGGGATATCCTGGCATGTTCTTGGTGATCAGGGCGTAGGCTGAGTGATTGTGGATAGACTCGAAGTTTTCGGATTCCAAGGTGTAACCAATAATCCTGGAGTCATCGTTGAGCCGGGTTGCAACGTCGCGCACCATGTCCTCGACAAACTTCGGGTTCTCGTAGGCGCGTTCGGTCACGAACTTCTCATCGGCGCGCTTCAGCAGACCAAAGATCTCGCACGACGCCTCGGCCTCGACGGTATCGATCAGGTCCTCGATCCAGACGAAGCCCGAGGTCCGGGCCGCGACCGTGACATGCGAGCGCTGATTGTGGGCGCCGTAGTCCGAGATCTCCTTGGAGCAGGGGCAAAGGCTCGTGACGGGCACGAGGACCTTGATGGTCATGTCGACCTCGTTACCGCTGACGCTGCCGATAAACGTGACGTCGTAATCCAGCATGCTGGCAACGCCCGAGATCGGCCCGGCCTTGCGGATGAAATACGGGAAGCGCATCTCGATGTGTGCAGACTCGGCGTGCAGCAGCTTCTGCATGTCGACGAGGATCTCCTTGAAGGTCGCGACCGTGATCTCACCTTCGTGAGCGTTCAGTAGCTCGACAAAGCGAGACATGTGGGTCCCCTTGAAGTTATGGGGAAGGTCGACATACATATTGAATGTCGCGATTGTATGCTGCTCGCCGGCGCTACGGTCCCGCACCCGGATCGGATGACGGATATCCTTGATGCCAACCTTGTCGATTGCGAGCTTACGCGTGTCAGGAGTGTTTTGAACGTCGGCGATGACAGTCGTGATCATGATAATTCCTCGCTATATCGGACGCTGGCATTGTCGGTCTCCCACAGCGTAACCGCTGCGATCGATCGTTTTCCACCGTTGATCCGGTCTGAAAGCCGCCCATAGAGATAGGCGGCGATATTCTCGGCTGTCGGGTTGAGCCGGTCGAAAGGCGGCGTCTCGTTGAGGAAGGTATGATCGAGCTCGTCGGTCACCTCGCGGGCGGCCTGCCTGATCTGCCGAAAATCGATGACCATACCGCTGTCATCGAGTTTTGATGAGGCTACCTCGACCTCGAGACGCCAGTTGTGGCCATGGAGCCGACTACAGTCACCCGGATAATCCCGGAGCTGATGCGCCGCTGCAAAGCTGACGCTGATCTTGAGATAATAACGCGGGACCATGATTTACCTGACTAGAACACTAGGAATTTACATCGACCAGCTGATTTTTGCAAGCATGTAGCTGCAAAAAGTGCTCGATGGCGCGATGGATGCCAGGGGCATCGAGGCCGCACCCGGCCAGCAGCTCGTCCCGACTGCCGTGGGCGATGAATTGGTCGGGGATACCTAGATTCAAGACCGGCACAGTGTAGCCATGAGAGCCTAGGCTTTCATTGACAGCGCTGCCCGCGCCACCAGCGATAGCGTTTTCCTCAATCGTCACGATGTAGCCATGCTCGCAAGCAGCCTTGATGACGGCCTCTTCATCGAGCGGCTTCACGAAGCGCATGTTAATCAGTGTGGCGTTAAGTTGTTCAGCCACGAGTTCGCTTGGGGCGACCATGCTCCCGAAGGCCAGCAACGCGACCTCGCGCCCCTTGCGCCGCAGCTCTGCCTGACCGATCGGCAGTGTACGCTCTGGGTCGCGGTTCACGGCTTTGCCCGGACCGCTGCCACGTGGGTAGCGCACGGCGCTCGGATGACCGCAGAGCTGGCCGGTAGTCAGCATGGCGTAGCACTCGTCCTCATCGGCCGGCGCCATGACGATCATGTTTGGGATGCAACGCAGAAAGCTAAGGTCGAAACTGCCGGCGTGTGTGGGCCCGTCAGGTCCTACGAGACCGCCACGGTCGATCGCGAACAGGACAGGAAGGTCCTGTAAGGCGACGTCGTGGATGAGCTGATCGTAGGCGCGCTGCAGAAAGGTTGAATAGATCGCGGCGACCGGATGAGTGTTCTCGCAGGCGAGTCCCGCCGCGAGCGTGATGCAGTGTTGCTCGGCGATGCCGACGTCGAAGAAGCGCTCGGGGAACTGTTCCGAGAACGCAACCATGCCCGAGCCCTCGCGCATAGCCGGGGTCAGTCCAACGAGTTTTTGGTCTACCGCGGCGCGGTCGCAGAGCCATTGACCGAATATATCGGTATAGCTGGGTCCGGCGGTTGCGGTCGAGCGTAGCTCGCCGCTCCTGCTGTCGAATGTCGGAACCCCGTGGTAGCCGCAGGGATTGTCTTCGGCGGGCGCGTAACCTTTGCCTTTACGGGTCACGACGTGCAGGAACTGAGGGCCCTTGAGCGTACGCAGATTGCGCATGGTTTCGACTAAGGTATGGATGTCATGGCCATCCACGGGGCCGATGTAGTTGAACCCGAGTTCTTCGAAGAGTGTCCCCGGGACGACCATACCCTTGACGTGTTCCTCTGCGCGCTTGGCAAGTTCCCATACGGAGGGGACCGTGCTCAGGACCTTCTTGCTGCCCTCCCGCATCGAGGAATAGAGGCGTCCCGAGAGCAGTTTGGCCAGATAGTTCGATAGGCCGCCGACATTGGGGGAGATCGACATCTCGTTGTCGTTCAGGATTACGAGCATGTCGCAGCCGACGTGCCCGGCGTGTAGCAGGGCCTCGTAGGCCATGCCCGCCGTCATGGCGCCGTCCCCGATGATCGCAACGGCGCGGCGGTCAGTAATGCCCTGCTGCTGCAAAGCAATGGCCATGCCCAGTGCGGCGCTGATCGATGTGCTTGAATGGCCCACGCCAAAGGCGTCGTAGTCGCTTTCATCGCGCTTGGGGAAACCAGCAATGCCACCCTTGCGGCGCAGGTCGGCCATGGCCTCGCGGCGGCCGGTCAGGATTTTGTGGGGATAGGTCTGGTGTCCGACGTCCCAAACCAGTAGGTCACTGGGCGTATTGAAGGCGTAATGCAGTGCGATTGTTAGCTCGACCGTACCCAGATTGGCCGACAGGTGCCCACCTGTTCGAGATACCGATTCGATCAGGAATTCGCGCAGCTCTTTGCTCAGTTCACCAAGACGCTTCTCGGGCAGTTGACGCAACTGCGAAGGGTCGTCGATGCCCTCTAGCAGAGGAAATCTTCCATGTGTTGGCATGTTTAGTATATGGCCGTGACCGGGTCGGGGTTTGGGACGAATCCATGATGATGATGGGTTTATGGTCAGGTTGCAAGTCCTAAGCCGTTGCCGGGAGGCGGTTTGAGCACAATATTCGGGGCGTGTTCGCCGTCTTATTTGGTGTTTGATGCATGGGTTCGCAGTGGAGTGTAATCTTGATGCGACAGACTATGTGGCCGGTCCCGATATCCGGACCGCCTGACCGTGGTTGGCGACTCCATTCTGTGTGATAATCCCCCTCAGTATGAGCGTCCGCTGTGCGCATGGCGGGCGTTTCCGGTTTCAACAATCAAGCGAATTCAGAGGGTGTGGAATGGACGAGAATAAACAGAAGGCGCTTACGGCAGCGCTGGGTCAGATCGAACGTCAGTTCGGCAAGGGCTCGGTAATGCGTATGGGGGACAGCGGTGTCGTCCGCGATATCCAGGCGGTCTCGACCGGGTCGCTGGGGCTTGATATAGCGCTCGGAATCGGCGGCCTTCCGCGCGGGCGTGTTGTCGAGATTTATGGCCCGGAGTCTTCGGGTAAGACCACTATGGCTCTGCAGGTCGTTGCCGAGGCTCAGCGTCTCGGTGGCACAGCGGCCTTTGTCGATGCCGAGCATGCGTTGGATCCGGGTTATGCTGAGAAGATCGGCGTCAATGTCGACGACCTTCTGGTTTCACAACCCGACACTGGCGAGCAGGCGCTCGAGATCACCGATATGCTGGTCCGCTCGGGCGCTATTGATATCGTCATTATCGACTCCGTTGCAGCGCTGACGCCGAAGGCTGAGATTGAGGGCGATATGGGCGACTCACACATGGGTCTGCAGGCGAGGCTGATGTCCCAGGCGCTGCGCAAGCTGACGGCCAATATCAAGCGTTCCAATACGCTGGTGATTTTTATCAACCAGATCCGTATGAAGATTGGAGTCATGTTCGGCAATCCCGAGACCACGACGGGCGGTAACGCACTCAAGTTTTACGCCTCGGTTCGTCTGGATATTCGCCGTATCGGCGCGATCAAGCAGGGCGACGAAATCATCGGCAGCGAGACCCGTGTCAAGGTCGTCAAGAACAAGGTTGCGCCGCCCTTCAAGCAAGCCGAGTTCGATATCCTTTATGGCGAGGGCGTGTCCCGCGAAGGCGAGATCATTACGTTGGGCGTCAAAGAGGGAATCATCGATAAGTCAGGGGCTTGGTACAGTTATGGCAGCGACCGGATCGGGCAGGGTAAGGACAACGTCCGCAACTTCTTGAAGGAGCACCCCGAGATGGCTGCCGAGATCGAAGGCAAGATCCGTGCGCTGAGTCTGCCCGCGATCGGCGAGGCGGCGCTTTTGGAGGAGTCTGAGGCCTGACGGCAGAGGTTCGAGGCAAGGCCATCGACCTGCTCGCTCGGCGTGAACACAGCCGCGTGGAACTCATAGAAAAGTTGGGTCGAAGGGGTTATGATCCGGCGCTGATTCGGGCGGAGGTGGAAGCGCTTGCGGCCGAAGGGCTACAGAGCGACGCTCGGTTTGCGGAGGCATTTTTGCGCTCGCGTATGGAGCGTGGAGATGGGCCGATCAGGATACGTTATGAGCTAGTGCGGCGTGGCGTGGACGAGTCACTAATCGGCGATTGTCTGGAGCCAGTGTCGGATGACTGGGTCCGGGTAGCAGAGCGGGTTTGGCTGCGACGTTTTGACGGTCTGTGCCCTGATGGCCTGAAGGAGCGGGCGCGGCAGTATCGCTTCTTGACGCAACGAGGGTTCAGCCCGGATCAGATTAAGGCGGTATGGTCGGCAAACTGCGCAGCAGGCAGTTGAAAACGCCTTAAACTGCCCGCTGGGTCTGCAGTTGAGGTCTATGGATATGAATGGGTATCAGGGTGGATGCTGGGTTGATTTTAACGACAATCTAATTAGAATTCCGGCCGCGCATGTCCGGCTGGATTGGACAGTGTTGAAATGAAGATAAGTAGTGCAGAGCTGCGTCGGCGTTTTCTGACCTTTTTCAAGGATCGGGGGCACGAGGTTGTCCCAAGTTCACCGCTGGTCCCGGCGAACGATCCGACGCTGTTATTTACGAATGCCGGTATGGTTCAGTTCAAGGAAACCTTCCTCGGCACCGAACCCCGCCCCTACGTTCGAGCCACTAGCTCTCAACGCTGTGTGCGCGCCGGCGGCAAGCACAACGACCTCGAGAACGTCGGTTACACTGCGCGTCACCATACCTTTTTCGAAATGCTCGGCAACTTCAGTTTCGGCGATTACTTCAAGCGCGAGGCCATCGAGTTTGCTTGGACCTTTCTGACCGGAGAGCTAAAGCTCCCTGCCGACAAGCTCTGGGTCACGGTCTACGCCGCCGACGACGAGGCTGCGCGTATCTGGCTGGATGAGATCGGCGTCGATCCGACACGGCTTTCCCGCATCGGTGATAAACCAGGCGGCCGTAAATACGAGAGCGATAATTTCTGGTCCATGGGCGAGACCGGGCCTTGTGGGCCCTGTTCCGAGATATTCTACGATCACGGCCCCGAGATCTCGGGTGGGCCGCCGGGGACGTCGGAAGAGGACGGTGATCGATATATTGAAATCTGGAACCTCGTTTTCATGCAATACAACCGCGATGTTGAGGGGCAGTTGGCCCCCTTGCCTAAGCCGTCGGTTGATACCGGCATGGGGCTAGAAAGGCTCGCTGCGGTCATGCAGTGCGTGCACAACAATTACGATATCGATCTGTTTCGTAATCTGGTCCGGGCCGGTGCCGACTTGGCCGGTGCCGACGATCTGACCAATACCTCGTTGCGCGTGATTGCCGACCATATCCGTTCCTGCGCCTTTTTGATCACGGATGGGGTCGTCCCCTCCAATGAAGGCCGGGGCTATGTCTTGCGTCGCATCATCCGTCGCGCCATCCGGCACGGCCATAAGTTGGGTTTTCGCGAGGCCTTTTTCTATCGACTGGTTGCTGCACTAGCTAGCGAGATGGGCGAGGCCTACCCCGAACTTGTTAAGAACCAGGCGCATGTTGAGCGCATCCTCAAACAGGAAGAAGATCGATTTGCAGAGACCCTGGATCACGGCATGGCATTGCTGGAGTCGGTGCTGGCCGACTTGTCCGGCAACATCGTGCCGGGGGAGACGGTCTTCCGGCTCTATGATACCTATGGCTTTCCGGTTGACCTGACGGCGGATGTGGCCCGTGAGCGGGGACATCAGATCGATATGGATGGCTTTGAGGCTGCCATGGCCGGGCAGCGGCAACGAGCTCGGGCTGCCAGCCAGTTTGGCGCAAGCCATGGTGAGAGTCTTGATGTCGATGCCCAGACTGCCTTCGATGGCTACGAAAATATGGTTGCAAACGGTAACGTCGTGGCTCTGTTCGTCGCAGGTCAAGGCGTGGACCGGATCGCAGCTGGCGATGAAGGGCTTATGGTCCTAGACCGCACCCCGTGCTATGCCGAGTCCGGCGGTCAGGTCGGCGATCGCGGCGGTTTCAGGTCGCGGGATGCCTTAGGAGATGTGCTCGATACCCAAAAACAGGGTAGTGCCTTTTTACATCGGATTCGAGTGACCAGCGGTCAGCTTGTGACCGGTGCCAGTGTGGACGTGCAGGTCGATCAGGCCAAGCGCCGTGCCACGGGCTGCAACCATTCCGCGACCCATCTCTTGCATGCGGCCTTACGGCGAATCTTAGGTGATCATGTGCAGCAGAAGGGTTCGCTGGTCGACCAGGATCGACTGCGTTTCGATTTTGCCCATTTCGATGCCGTCAAGCCCGAAGAACTTCGAGATGTGGAGCGGATGGTCAACGAGCGTATCCGCGACGATCTTGAGGTCAAGACCCAGGTCATGGCGCAGAAGGACGCCGTTGCGGTCGGCGCCATGGCGCTGTTCGGCGAAAAATATGGCGATCTCGTTCGGGTCTTGTCGATGGGGGATTTTTCGGTCGAGCTTTGTGGTGGCACACATGTCCACCGAACTGGTGAGATCGGGCTGCTCAAGATCGTATCGGAATCTGGCGTCGCCGCGGGGGTGCGCCGTATCGAGGCCGTGACGGGTGTGGGCGCCCTTGCCTGGATCGATGGCGGCGAGGCCGTATTGGCGCGCCTCGGCGCGGTGCTGCAGATCGGTCGCGATGGGATTTCCGACAAGGTCGATCAGTTGGTCGATCGTAATCGCAGTCTGGACAAAGAGGTCGAACGCCTTAAGGCGAAGCTGGCCAGCAGTCAGGGTGGGGACCTTGCGGGGCAGGCCCAGGAGGTCGATGGCATCCGGGTGCTGGCGGCGAGTCTCGATGGCGCCGACACCAAAATTCTGCGTGAGACCGTTGATCAGCTAAAGCAGAAACTCGGCGCGGCGGCTATCGTCCTGGCTGGTGTCAGTGACGGTAGGGTTAGCCTCGTGGCTGGTGTTACCAAGGCCGAAACGGCGCGTTTGCGAGCCGGTGATCTGGTCAACCATGTTGCCCTGCAAGTTGGTGGGAAGGGTGGTGGCCGCCCGGACATGGCTCAGGCCGGCGGTAAGGACCCGGAGCATCTGGATGCAGCGCTGGCATCCGTGCCCGTGTGGGTTCGCGAACAGCTGAGAGTCTGATGGCGCTGATCGTGCAGAAGTACGGGGGCACGTCGGTTGGCTCGGTGGACCGAATCCGTCATGTGGCCGCCAAGATCGCTAACTTTCACGCCCAGGGTCACGGCCTAGTGGTCGTGGTTTCCGCCATGAGCGGCGAGACCAACCGTCTTGTCGGGTTGGCTCGGGAAATCAGTTCGATGCCAGCGGCTCGCGAGCTTGATGTCCTGCTGTCGACAGGTGAACAGGTCACCATTGCGCTACTGTCCATGGCGCTGGAGGAGATGGGCGTGCCGGCGAGGTCTTTTACGGGCGCTCAGGTTCGTATTCGTACCGACAGCGTCTTCAATAAGGCGCGCATTGTCGATATCGACCGGCAACGTGTCGATGAGGCCCTGGCCGACAACAGGGTTGTCGTCGTGGCCGGTTTTCAGGGCGTTGACGATAAAGGCAATATCACCACCTTGGGTCGAGGTGGCTCGGACACTACGGCTGTAGCCATGGCGGCGGCCTTGAAGGCCGATGAATGCCAGATCTACACCGATGTCGATGGCGTCTACACGACCGATCCGCGTGTCGTACCCGAAGCCCGTCATCTGCCGCGTATCACCTACGAGGAGATGCTCGAGATGTCCAGCCTGGGTACCAAGGTGTTGCAGATTCGTTCAGTCGAATTCGCCAGTAAATACCAAGTACCCTTGCGTGTCCTGTCGTCGTTTGATGATGGTCCGGGCACTTTGATTTGCAGTGAGGATGAAGAAATGGAACAGGCCTTGATCTCGGGTATCGCCTTCAATCGCGATGAGGCAAAATTGACCGTTCTAGGTGTGCCCGATCAGCCAGGAGTGGCTAGTCGGATACTGGGCCCGATTTCGGATGCGGGAATCGAAATCGATATGATCGTCCAGAATGTTGCCGAGAACGACTGCACAGACTTTACATTCACCGTCCACCACAGCGAATATGAAAAGGCCATGGCGATCCTGCGTCAGGTCTGCGTCGACCTCAAGGCGAGGGAGGTCAAGGGCGATGATCAGATCGTTAAGGTCTCGCTGGTTGGTGTCGGTATGCGTTCGCATTCAGGTATTGCCAGTACCATGTTCCGCACCCTGGCTGACGAAGGCATCAATATTCAGATGATTTCGACATCAGAGATCAAGATCTCGGTCGTGATCGCCAGCAAGTATCTTGAGTTAGGGGTTCGCGCCCTCCATGCCGCCTTTGACCTGGATGCCGATACGCAACCCTGAGTGCTGAGTGGGATCTAACGATGTACGGCGGCAAAAATAGAGCGGACATGCGACAGGTCTTTTTCGATGCCTGGCGGCAGCGTCAGGCGGGCTTACCCATGGAGCCACTCGCTATGGCGGTCAGCGCCGTCATCATCGAGCATCCCGAATATCATGCCTTGCTTGATGACCCCGAGTCCGTGCTCGATCGCGACTTCACGCCCGAGTCTGGCGGCGAAAACCCGTTCCTACATATGGCGATGCATATGGGCATCCGAGAACAAGTGGCGACTACCCGGCCCAAGGGGGTGGAGCGCGTCTACGAGGACTTGTGCCGACGACATGGTGATCCTCATGTCGCGGAACATCGCATGATGGACTGCCTTGGTGAGGCCCTCTGGCGGGCTCAGCGCGCGGGTGCGGCGCCAGATGAATCTTCGTACCTGAACGCACTTAAGCGTTTGATCTAGGGCGCGCATTATTGATCCCCTCCCGCGCTCTAATCTTCCTCGGCGCGGTGATCTTCAAAATGTCTCGGATTGGATGTCGATACGGTTTTCGGCGGTATCCGATCGCGTGTTCACATTTGTAGGTTTCTGAGTTAAGTTGGCCTCAGTGAGAGGGGAATGTGACATTGCAAACGGCCAGGGCGCCGTGATGGAAGGTGGCGCGAGCGACTCATGGTGGTGTTTGTCTGGCATTCTTGGGTTGGCGGGGGGCCACCCTGCAATGTTTGGCATTGCCCTGTCGGTATTTCCAGGGAATGATGTCCGCCGGACCTGGGGCCAGAAGGTGCGCGATGAGTGATGCCGTCGACCATCGTTGCCGGGAAGAGTTCATCGAGGGCCAGCGCGAGATCCTGAAACAAATCATCGACCCCCTCGTCGATCGTTCGTCTGTCCTGGAGTCCATCGTCAATCTCGCCGAGTATCATGTCGAGGACATGATCGCCTCCATTCTGTTGCTTGATGAGTCGGGTCAGCAGCTCTATCACGGTGCAAGTTCAAGCCTATCCGAGGGTTATGTGGCCGCCATCGACGGCTTACATATTGGGCCCAAGGCGTGTTCGTGCGGTACGGCGGCGTTTCTGAAGCGACGGATCGTCGTCGAGGATATCGCCAACGACCCCCTGTGGGCCGATTATCGTGAGCTGACCCTTTCATATGGACTTCAGGCCTGTTGGTCCGAGCCTGTCTTCAGTGCCGCCGGTGATGTCATCGGGACATTGGCGTACTACTACCGGACGCCAAGACATCCTGGGCAATGGGAGTTGACCACGATTATCGATGTTGCTCACCTCGCGGGTATTGCCATCACGCATAAGGACTCCATCGCCGCCATGCAACGTCTGCAGTCGCGATATGAGGAGGCACAGGAGATCGCGCGTATCGGGTCATGGGAACTCGATATCCCGAAGGACAAATTGTGGTGGTCTAACGAGGTGTATCGGATCTTCGCCGTTGATCCGAAGGAGATGCCTCTGACCTACGAAGGCTTTCTTGAGCGGGTCCATCCGGAAGATCGTGAGCAGGTTAACGAGGCCTACTCCCAGTCCGTGGCGCAACGGGCACCATACGATGCCAGCCATCGTATGCTCATGAAAGACGGTACCGTGTGTTATGTGCGCGAGCGTGGGCGGACCTATTACGACGATAATGATCAGCCCGTCCGGTCTATCGGGACGGTTCAGGATATCTCTGAGCAGCATTTAGCTGAAGAGCGGCTGAGCTGGATGTCCTATTACGACGACCTGACCGAACTGCCCAACCGTCGTATGTTTCTTGACCGTCTGCAGATGGCCATAGCGCTTTCCCGCCGTACGAGGGAGTCGCTGATCGTCCTGTATTTCGATCTCAATCGGTTCAAGCTGATTAATGACTCCTTGGGCCACGGCGTTGGCGATCTCGTCCTGCGGACCGTTGCGGATAGGGTTGACCAAGCCCTGCGCGCTTCAGATACGGTCGCCCGTTTCGGGGGCGACGAGTTTGCGATATTGCTCCCACGGTCCGGTGCGAATAACGCGATCAGGGTGACCGAAAAGATCGCCCGTGAGGTCGAGCGGCCTATCAGTCTCGATGAACAGGATCTCGTCTTGTCGATCAGCGCTGGGGGCGTGATTTTTCCCGACGATGGAGACGACGCCCTGACGTTGATCAAGCATGCCGATATTGCGATGTATCGGGCCAAGTCGAGTGGCCAGCACCTATGTCTTTTCTCGGGGGAAATGAACGAGCACCTGAAGGGCCGGATGTCGCTCGAACATGACCTTTCCCTGGCGCTGGAGCGCGGGCAGTTCTCCTTGCACTATCAGAATAAGTATCATCTCAAGGATCTATGGGCTGAGGACGGCGACCTAGGCGAACAATCGTTGATGACTGCGCTTCGATCCGCCCATGCGGATGGATGTGAGGCCCTCATTCGCTGGAATCATCCGGATCGAGGCTGGATCTCTCCAGTTGTGTTCATCCCGCTTGCGGAGGAGGTCGGTCTGATTCAGCGGATTACGCAGTGGGTTGTGGAGAGCGCTGGACGGCAGGCTTTGATTTGGGAGGGCGAGGGCATCCGTCCCGAACGAATTTCCCTAAACATCTCGGCGATTCAGTTAATACATCAAGGGCTTGCCGAGGACATCCTTTCTTGGGTTCGCGGTGTCGGCGCCGAGCCCTCGTGGTTTGAGGTCGAGATAACGGAAACGGCGGCCATGCATAATTCAGAAACCGCAACAGAGATTATGGGGGAGCTGGCAAGAGCGGGGATGTCGATCGCGATCGACGATTTTGGGACGGGCTATTCCTCTTTGGCTTATCTGAAAAGAATACCCTCCACTGTGATCAAGATTGATCAATCCTTTATTCAGGGCCTCCCCAACAGTGCGGAGGATATGGCGATTGTTCGTTCAACGATCGCCATGGCGCATGCGTTGGATAAGCGTGTGGTCGCTGAGGGCGTAGAGACGATTGATCAACTCCGCTTTGTGGCCAACGAGGGTTGCGATATAGCGCAAGGCTTTCTGTTGAACATGCCAATGGACGAAGAGGCCTTCACGGCGCAGTTAAGATTGCTCCACAAGCCTGCCGATTGATTGGCCCATCCGAACACTGGCGTTGGCCCGGAGTTCGGAATCGAATTCAAATCGTCCCTTGGGAAGGCAAAGGATCACGGTGGATCCCATGTGAAAACGACCCATTTCCTGGCCGCGTTCTAGTCGTATCGGCGGCTCCATTTGGCTGTAGTCCCAGTGGGCGGTCGTTTTTCCTGAGCGGCCTTGGGTGACCATGCCGTTCCAGACTGTCTCGATCCCCGAGACGAACATCGCTCCGACCAATATCACGGCCATGGGACCGCATTCCGCATCGAAGACCGTGATCAGTCGTTCGTTGCGCGTAAATAGTCCTGTGACGTGTTGGGTCGAGTGCGGATTGACGCTGAAGAGCCTGCCTGGGACATACCGCATTTCGCGGAGCGTGCCGTTCAGTGGTAGATGGATGCGGTGATAATCGCGCGGTGACAGGTATAGGGTGATGAATTGTCCGTCGGTGAACTCGTTGGCGAGCGCATGCTGGCCAGCGAACAGGGCGTCTAGGGTATAGTCTATTCCTTTGGCCTGGTACAGTCGGTCCTGATCAATGCGACCGTATTGACTGATCGTGCCGTCGACAGGGCAGATTGCCGTCATGGCATCGCTGGCAAGTGGGCGGCTGTCGTGACGTAGTGCACGCGTAAAGAAGTCGTCGAAATGCCGGTAGGCACACGCATCGGGTTCCGCGGCCTCGTCCATGTCGACACGGAATATCCGCACAAAGATCTTGATGAAGGAGGCTGTCAGCAAGGGACGTCGCAGCTGGGTCAACACGCGCATGATGCGGGTCAGCAAGTGATGAGGCAATATATATAGTATGTAGGTATTGATGGAGTTAAGCATCCGGACACTTCATTTGATGAGCGGGTGTTGGTGGTAGATCGGCCGGAGGCAATGGTGGCACATACTGAATCGCTTGAGCAAATTTCCACCGCGTTATCGAGGCGGGGTTGGCGCCTGGCGACCGCGGAGTCCTGCACGGGCGGCATGCTGGCAGAGTTTTTGACGTCGCAACCGGGAAGTTCGACCTGGTTTGAATGTGGTTTTGTAACCTATAGCAACGCTGCAAAGGCCCATATGCTTGATGTCCCCACGGCGCTGATCGAGCAATCGGGGGCGGTCAGCGCAGCGGTTGTCGAGGCCATGGTGTCGGGCGCCTTGCGTCGATCGGATGCCGATGTCGCGATCGCGATCAGTGGTATCGCAGGGCCCGGCGGAGCCGTTCCGGGGAAACCGGTGGGAACGGTTTTTGTCGCCTGGGGCGATGGTGACGGTAGGCCGGACAGCCAATGCTTTTTATTTTCAGGGGACCGTGAAGCGGTGCGCCGGCAGGCGGTCGAGCAGTCCATTCAAGGTTTGTTGGTGCGGTACGGGTAGATATGGCGCCCCGAAGAGGATTCGAACCTCTGACCTTCCCCTTAGGAGGGGGACGCTCTATCCAGCTGAGCTATCGGGGCATATGGGCGGGGCATATGGCGCGAGATTCCCGCTGGGAGGCCATCATACGGGGCGGGTACCCCCTTTTCAAGCGATCAGGGGCGGCCGAGCTAATTTTCTGGCCGCAGATATTGACCTCTCCCGGCTCGCTTCTGTAATATGCGCGTCTTTACAGGCGAGCCCCAATTCCCCGGTAGCTCAGTTGGTAGAGCAGGTGACTGTTAATCACTTGGTCGGTGGTTCGAGTCCGCCCCGGGGAGCCATTCATTTATTGGGTTATTGGGTTATTGGGTTGTTAATTTCATTCCGGGTAACCAGTTGTGCCCCTCCCCCTGTCCGTTTTCTGTCCTGATATGTAGATGTCTTCTGCCTATTTTCTTATGAGATTCCGGGCTCAATATCCTTGCAAAATATAATGTATGAGTTCACACTGCTAGGTATATGGTTTATACATTTAGCCAATGTTAACTGGAAGTTGGCACAGTTGATCCTCAATAATAAATACAATTGTATTCGGAGGGTTCGCATGAGTAGAAATCTCGCACTGTTCGCCCCTTTGGCCTGCATGGTTATGTATCTTGTCTGGTCTCCCTTGGTCTTTGCGGTAGTGCCCCCGGCAGATGCTGGCTACGTTCTCTATAACGAGAGGATAGGTGGTGAGGTTCGTGGAGCCAGGGCGTTTCCGGGCGGAGGGCAGCTTTTACAGCTAATTAGTGTTGAAGCGCCAGGTTCGAGTTCGGCTTGGTGGCGGCCTGAAAGTATTGCTCACGATGCGAGTTACAGTGGTGGTTATTTGAGATTAGACCCTGCGAATGGATCTATAGTCAGTGATAGCACATGGAGTC
>CAZASZ010000029.1:8200-23031 GCA_964487925.1 uncultured Gammaproteobacteria bacterium | reverse complement strand
GGGCGTCTATCCTGTCAGCTATATCAGAGAAGCGCTGATATCTTTCTCGGGGTGCCCTTCAATATCGCCTCTTATGCGCTGCTCACACTCATGATTGCGCAAGCGTGCGGGCTGCAACCAGGGGATTTTATTCACACCCTCGGCGATGCCCATTTATACATGAATCACCTAGATCAGGCCGACCTTCAGTTAAGCAGACCGCCGTTAACACTACCGAAGATTCGCCTTAACCCTGATTGTCTGGACCTTTTCGAATTCCGATACGAGGACATTGAACTGCTCGAATACGAGGCGCATCCACCTATTCGAGCGGCTGTTGCCGTATGAACATGGACGATTCTGTCGTCGCGATCGTTGCGGCCGTTGCACGCAACGGTGTGATCGGCAACGCCAACACCCTGCCCTGGCACCTGCCGGCGGACCTGCGTCATTTTCGCGAGTTGACCTGGGGTAAACCCATCGTCATGGGCCGCAAGACCGCTGAATCGCTCGGCAAGGCGCTGCCAGGCAGGGAAAATATCGTCATTAGCCGCCAGCAGGACTTACAATTTTCAGGTATGGATGTCGTAGGCGGCCTTGATGAGGCCCTTGCCGGTCGACAGGGTGAGATCATGATCATAGGCGGCGCTGAGATCTATCGCCAAGCCATTCCGCGCGCCTCGCTGATGTTCCTGACGTTGATCGATGCCGATATCCAGGGAGATACGGTGTTTCCTGAGTATGTCCGTGGGGACTGGAAAGAAACGGCCTCAGATAGCCATCCAGCCGATCAGACGAACCCGTTTCCTTACCAGTTTTTGACCTTGAGTCGGCGCCAGGAGACAGACGATCAGCTCGCCGGATTCTCGGGTACGGACTGAGCCTTTCCAGCGGCAGGTGGGACCTCTTCGGTGGTGTCTGTATCGGTATTGTCAACGGACGATACCGCCGTAGGCTCCCGCTCCGCCTCTTCCCCGGCGACCTCATCTGCAGCCGTTACGGGCTTTGCATTCTGGCCCTCATCCGAGGCGGTATGTGCGGCAATCAGCGCCTCACCCTGTCCAATCGCGTCTAGTCGCGCGGTAGGGTCATTACAGAGGCTTTGAGCGCCGTCGGCCAAGTGGTCATACACCGCCCGGTATTGTTCCGTCATCGCGCCAACAAGCATAGCCGTTTTCTCGAAGTGGGCTGTCACGTCCTTACGGTATTCCGCCATCTCATCCTTGTTCTGTTGCAGAGTTTGACTCATTTCTTTCGACTTCGCTGCCGCACCGGAACGTGCCAGCCAGCCGATGATAAAACCGATCAATGCGCCCAGACTTACCACTACGAGTGTGTTGTTCAGTAACTCCATATTGCCCCCTCCTCTTTTCGTCGTAATAAACGGTGGTGTAACGGCAAACAGCCCATATGGGCGCTCGCTAACGGCCCGCTCTCACTACGCTACGTAATGACGCCTAGCGAATAGCCACATGAAGATTGGAAGTATAAAAGAATTGATCCCAGCCGTCTCCAGCTTGAATACCCTGTTCATTCTTGGTTCGGGATGATTCATACTGAGGTTAAAGATTAACACAGACCAATCGAGGGGGTTACCATGCACATATCCGATGGCATCCTACACATCGCGCAGAATAGCGGGGAACTCGGAGACTTGGGCGCCGCATACTGGTGCCGACAGGCTCAAACGGCGATTGAGGATCACGGGGCCTTTTACGTAGCTCTTTCGGGCGGATCCACACCTCGGTTGCTATTTGAGAAACTTGCTTCTGCGAAATTCCGTGGCAAGATCGACTGGAACAAGGTAATAGTATTTTTCGGCGACGAACGTTGCGTTCCCTTGGACCATTCCGACAGTAACTATCGGATGGCCAGAGAAAACCTTCTGCTCCCGCTTGGAATAGATGATAAGCAGGTTTTTCGCGTCGAGACTGAGCGCGGACCAGAAGGCGGGGCTATCGCCTATCGCAAGACACTGGATGGGGCGCTTCCGCAGGGCGAGCTAGACCTCGTTATGCTTGGTCTCGGACCCGATGGTCATATTGCCTCGTTATTTTCGGGGATCCCGGCTCTAGAGGAGCAAAGCGAGTCTGTTACACCGGTCTTCGTCGAAAAGTTTTCCTCGTGGCGTATCAGCATTACGTTCCCGGTGCTGGCGCGGGCAAGGAGGATTATGTTATTGACTGCTGGTGCCGAAAAGGCCGATATCGTCGCCGAGATACTTGATAAGGACAGTACCCATGATCGCTATCCCGTGGAAATGATTCACGCCCGCCAACAAATCGACTTCTTTATGGACCAGGCGGCGGCTAGTCGGTTGGAGGGCCGCAGCTGATGTCCTCGCTGACCCTTGCCGCCGATGTTGGCGGCACCAAGTGTCTGCTGCAGCTGTCCGAAATCGACGGAGAAATATCGCGTCCACTCGGTAAACCGTACCGTTTTGCCAGCGCGGAATTCGAGTCTCTGGAGGATGTCATCGAAGCCTTTCTGCTGGCTCAAGGGCTCAATGATACCCAACTATTGAGCTTGACTGCCTGTCTAGCCGTCGCGGGCCCGGTCTCACATCGAGGAAGACGGGCGCATGTGACCAATCTCCCCTGGGTTCTCGACACAAACGCTATAACCGACAGGCTTAATATTAAAAAAACCATAATAATCAATGACTTCGAGGCTATGGGCTATGGCGTTGGGTGCCTAGAGACGAAGGACTCGGTTGTGTTACAGGTTGGGCAGCCCCAAGTCGATGGGCCCAGATTGGTCGTTGGCGCAGGTACGGGATTCGGCGTCGGTCAGCTATTCTACCAAGGTGGCATACATCAACCCATGGCCACCGAAGGCGGTCACGTGGACTTCGCGCCCGTCAACGAAGAACAGGTGGCGTTGCTGACTTTTCTACAGACACGCTGGCGTCATGTCTCTGTTGAGCGTCTGCTCTCCGGACAGGGACTTTGTAACATTCACGATTTTTTCGTCCGGAGGGCGCCGTCCGATCTGCGCCCGACGCTTGTCAAGGCACTTGAGGAAGGCGATCCGGCCGCCGCAATCTCAGCCTATGCGGGTCGAGATGATGCGCCAACAGCGCGGGACACCATGCGTTTGTTCGCCTCTATCTATGGTGCTGTCACTGGAAATTTAGCGCTAGTGACACTACCGCGCGGGGGGATCTTCGTTACTGGCGGCATCGCCGCAAAGAACATCGAACATCTCCGCCAGGATGATCTCTTTCTGACGGCGTTTCTCGATAAGGGCCGCATGCGTACGCTACTCGAGACCTTGCCTATCACAATCTCGCTGGATCAGGAACTAGGCCTGAAGGGTGCCGCTTACGCGGCGGCCCTTCAGGCTTAACAAACGACGGTGGCGTGCTGGCATAGCGAGCGCCGCGCTAATCGCGACGCATCTGCTATATTCCTAGACATCGAGGTTGGCGACGGATAGGGCGTGCTCTTCAATGAAATCACGCCTGGGCTCAACGTGATCTCCCATTAAGGTAGTGAAGATCTCGTCCGCTGCAACGGCATCCTCGATCCGGACTTGAAGCATTCGGCGAGTATCTACATTCATCGTGGTCTCCCAAAGCTGATCCGGATTCATCTCACCAAGACCCTTGTAGCGCTGGATTTGCTGACCACGCTTAGCCTCTCCCATCAGCCAACTGAAAACCGCATCTACCGAGTCGACTGATCTTTTCCGCTCGCCACGCTGAATATAAGCGCCCTCTGAAAGCAAGCCGTTGATCTTGACGCCGTATCTTGAGATTGCAAGATACTCCGACGAACGAAAAAAACCGGCTCCAAAACCACGTTCTGACGGTACGCCGTTGGCTACCTCAGATACCTGGTCACGCCATCCTCCATCCTCGCCCCGGGTCACCTCAGCCTCAAAGCGGACGTGTCGGTCACAGGCATTCGCCCTATTAACGAGCGACTGAAACCAAGCCTCGACCTTGTCGGGATCCGCCGAAAGCTCATCTGTCATGGGATCGATAAACAACATGGATTCCAACAGATATCGGTTGATCCTTCGCCGCGTCAGGCGAGTGATAATCGAAAAGACCTTTATATGCTCTTGCATCAGGTCGGCCAATGCCCCCGTACTCACAGGCGGAGCTTCCGGGCTCACAAAGAACTTTGCGCCATCAAGCGCCGCCTCCATAAGCACAGAATTGAGCTCGGCATCGTCCTTTACATAACGCTCTTGTTTGTTGCGCTTAATCCGATAAAGGGGTGGCTGAGCGATATAGATATGTCCGCGCTCGACTAATTCGCGCATCTGGCGGTAGAAGAAGGTCAACAACAGGGTACGGATATGGGACCCATCGACGTCGGCATCAGTCATGATGATGATGCGATGGTAACGGAGCTTATCAGGGTCATACTCATCCTTACCGATGCCGCAGCCTAGGGCAGTGATCAAGGTTCCAATCTCCAATGATTGGAGTACACGGTCAAAGCGCGCCTTCTCTACATTAAGGATCTTGCCTTTTAGAGGCAGTATCGCTTGCGACCTTCTGTTTCTGCCTTGTTTGGCGGAGCCACCGGCGGAATCGCCCTCGACCAAAAACAACTCCGACTTGGCAGGATCCTTTTCCTGGCAATCAGCCAATTTCCCCGGCAACCCCGCGACGTCCAAAACACCCTTACGCCGGGTGATCTCCCTAGCCTTTCTTGCTGCCTCGCGGGCACGAGCTGCGTCTACTACCTTGGAAACAATGATCTTGGCGTCACCAGGGTTCTCGAGCAGAAACTCCCGTAGGTTGTCGAAGACGACCGACTCGACGATGGGCCTGATCTCCGAGGAAACCAGCTTATCTTTGGTTTGAGACGAGAACTTGGGATCCGGCGCCTTTGCGGAGATAACCGCCGTCAGGCCTTCGCGAATATCCTCTCCCGTTAGATTGGATAGCTTGTATTTCTTTGTATAGCCCTCGTTTTCGAGATATTGGTTGATAGCACGCGTCAGCGCTGAACGGAAACCTGCCAAGTGCGTTCCGCCATCACGTTGAGGGATGTTATTGGTGAAACAGAAGATGCTCTCCTGATAGGCATCATTCCATTGCATCGCAACCTCAACCCCGACATCGTCTTTGGAGGTCTCGAAATAGATGACGTCCTTATGCACGGGCGTCTTGTTCCTATTCAGGTGTTCAACAAAGGCCTGTATACCGCCCTCATATTCAAAGACGTCTTGCTTTTCGGAGAGCTCTTCCTGGAGACAGATTCGCACGCCACGGTTCAGAAAGGACAGTTCCCTGATCCTGTTTGCGAGTACTTCATAACGAAATTCGGTATTCGTAAATATCTCTGAACTCGGCTTGAAACGAATCTCGGTCCCCGTCTCGTCGCTATCGCCGGAAACCGCAAGCGGGGCTTGTGGTTCGCCCATGACATATGTCTGTAGGTGGCGTTTACCATCTCTGCATATCGCCAGATCGAGCCGCTCGGATAAGGCGTTCACGACTGAAACGCCCACACCGTGCAAACCGCCGGAGACCTTGTAGGAGTTGTCGTCAAACTTACCACCCGCATGCAGAACAGTCATGATGACCTCTGCCGCCGACCGCCCCTCTTCCTTATGAATATCGACCGGTATACCTCGGCCATTGTCTTTGACGCTTACAGATCCATCGCTGTGAATAATCACCTCGATCGCCGAGCAATGACCGGCCAATGCCTCGTCGATGGCGTTATCCACGACCTCAAAGACCATGTGATGCAAACCCGTTCCGTCATCGGTGTCTCCGATATACATCCCAGGACGCTTTCTGACGGCATCAAGTCCCTTCAGTACCTTAATACGCGACGAATCATATTCTTGCGCCACTTATACTCTCCTACTTCACATTTAAGATATTCATTATAGACAAAATCTCGCTCGAAGATTTGTTTAATCGTCCGGTGTCTATATCTGGCTTTATGCGGAATACACTTTTCCTTGTTTCACGTGAAACAAGGTGTCCTTTTCCCAACCATCGGTGGGCACGTACAACTGATTCGTAATAACGGCCTGGTCACAAATACGCCGCATAACGGACACAAGGCGCTCCATGCCCCGCTCATCAATCTCGGCCGAGAGGTCATCTGCAAGAATAAGGGCCCTCTCCGAAGTAAACTCCGATAGCGTCTCCGCCTGGGCAAAAAACATCGAGTAGACCAACATTTTCTGTTGGCCCCTGGAAAGAAAATCCTTTACGGGCTGTCCCTCAACTCGAACCTGTATCTCGGCTCGATGGGGCCCGTCTCTAGTGTAACCGAGCGATTGATCTCGCTCCCTGCAGCGCATCAAGGTTTCTGAAAGATTTTCGTCCTCGCCCCATCCTCGTTTATAGCTAACAGAAACCTGCCCTTCGATATCAATTAGCTCTGGTACAAGAATAGCCATCTGTTTACCTAGCGCTTCCATATACTCTCGTCGAAACACATCCAGCTGAACCGCTGATTCAGATAACGCCTTGTCCCACGGAGCTATCTTCGACTGTCCGCTACGCAACGCTGCGTTTCTCTGATGAAGCGCGCGCTTATAATATTGCCAAACAGCACCATATTCGTGTTTCACGTGAAACACGCCGATATCCAAAAAATGCCGCCGATATTTCGGCCCCGATGATATCAACAGATGAGAATCCTGATGCAATAGAACAACCGGGAGGACTCGAGACAGATCAGTTGCGCGTTCTATGCGACGATCGGAAACCTTGAACAGCAAACGGCCATCCTTAGCTCCGCAAACTGCATCTATCGACTCCGTCGCGTGGAAGTCATCACCTTCAACCAAAGCTTGGAGCGACATGGAGTCAGCTCCGATGCGGATTAGTCGCTTGGTATTCTGTGTTCGAAATGAACGGCCCCTGGATAACAGGTACAACGCCTCTAACAAGCTGGTCTTGCCGCTACCGTTTGGACCTAAAACAAAATTCAGCCCGCGTTTCGGTTCTATGTCGGCAGATTTCAGATTCCTGAAATCACTTATACTTACCTTACCGACGCTCATGGCACGTCAGGCAAACTGAGCAACCAAATCATCTTCGTCCTGTGACGTCCGCATCCTCTCGGCTCAATGCCCGACCTCAAGCAAAATGTTTCCGCCTATAGGCGCATCGGCATCACGATATAACGGCAATTACATGCCTCGACCGGTTCAACCAGACAACAGCTATTTGAATCAGTTAGGTTGATCCTAACCTTATCTCCTTCACAAGCGGTCAATGCCTCAATTAGATAGGCAACATTAAAAGCGATGTCTAACTCCATCGCTGAATAGTCGATAGCAAGTTCTTCTTCTGCCTCTTCATGCTCAGGATTGTTTGCGGTAACGACCAAGCGTTCGGGGGAAAACCGCATTCGAACGCCACGGTACTGTTCATTAGACAAAATTCCAACGCGAATCAACGCTGAGCGTAGATCTTCGCGATCGCAAATGACATTGCACTCACCATTCTGAGGAATAACGTTGTGATAATCGGGATAGATGCCATTGATAAGCTTAGAGATAAACGAACCGTTGTCTGTTCCGACCTGAATAAAGTTGCTACCGAGCGTTACGGCCGTTTCTCCGCTTGAGTCAGCGAGCAAGCGACTCAGCTCCTGTATGCCCTTGCGGGGAATAATAATGCGTTGATGCTCAATATCTCCGGCGTGCTCAGGCAGATCACAAATAGCAAGTCTATGACCATCGGTCGCTACTAAACGTAGCCCTTCATCACCAATTTCCATGAGCATGCCGTTCAGGTAATAGCGCACGTCTTGTTGCGCCATCGCGAAGGCTGTTCTGTCCAAAGCTGCAGCAAGGGATTTTTCCGGGAGCTTAAAACTCGCGTGGGCGTTAGCAATCTCGACGTTGGGATAACCAGATGCGGGCAACGTAGACAGCGTAAAGCGACTTTTCCCGGACGTTAGTACAGCCCTTTGTTTCTCGAGATTGAAATTTACATCTGCATCTGTTGGCAGGGATTTAGTGATATCAAGTAGTTTCCTCGCCGGAACGGTAACTTCCCCTGCCACTGCTTTCGACACGGAAAGTTGTGTGCGCATCTCGATCTCAAGATCGGTAGATGTCAATGTGAGTTCATCATCCTTCAAGGAAAGGAGAATGTTACCTAATATCGGTTTTGTCTGACGTCGCTCAACGACATTGACAACCCTTTGCAAGGGTTTGATCAAACGATCTTGTGTAACTGTAAATCTCATTTCTTTTCTTTAAACCCCAATAATTAGGACGTGCGTTATTGAAGGATAACTTTTTTAAAATCTTATAAATCAATAATTAACGAGAACTTTATAGTCTTTGTAAGGGCTGTATAAGTCGTCTGGGCCCCGTGGATAGATTGTGGATATCTCAACCGCTAGTAAATTTACCCGAGTTATCCACAAACCATACACACTAACCAGATAGCATTCTCAACAGGTTGTTATAGTCCTCTTTTATCCGAGGATCGGTTTCTCTGAGCTCCTTGATCTTCCTACACGCATGCAAGACCGTGGTATGATCACGACCGCCAAAAAATCCGCCGATCTCGGGCAGGCTATGATTTGTAAGCTCTTTAGAAAGCGACATGGCAATTTGTCTCGGCCTAGCCACCGAGCGCGATCTGCGCTTCGAAAGCAGGTCAGAGTAACGTATCTTGCAGTAGTCGGCCACAGTCTTTTGAATATTTTCAATAGACACGAGTTTTTCATGCGCTGCGAGGAGATCACGTAAAGCCTCCTTCGTCATTTCCAGTGTAATGGGCACGTCCTTAAAGCGGGCGAAAGCGATTACACGCCTCAGCGACCCTTCAAGTTCACGGACATTGGAGCGTATCCGTTTGGCCATGAAGAAGGCGACCTCCTCAGGTAGTTGGCCATACCATTTTTCGGCCTTGCTCATTAGGATTGCCACACAGGTCTCAAGCTCTGGGGGATCGATGGATACGGTCAGTCCCCAGCCAAAACGTGACTTCAGGCGCTCCTCAAGCCCTCCAATCTCCTTAGGGTAGCGATCACAAGTAATAATAATTTGGTTACGCCCTTCCAACAGGGTGTTAAAGGTATGAAAGAATTCCTCTTGTGAGCGTTCCTTGTTGGCGAAAAACTGGATGTCATCAATCAGCAGGGCATCCACAGACCGATAATAGCGTTTAAACTCGTTGATCGAGTTGTGCTGAAAGGCCTTGACCATATCACTGACAAAGCGCTCAGAATGCACGTAAGCTATGTGGGTACCGGGGTTCTTTGACAGCATGTGATTGCCAACAGCCTGCATGAGATGCGTCTTGCCGAGACCCACACCCCCGTAGATAAATAATGGGTTATAAGCCGTGCCCGGGTGTTCCGATACCTGACTGGATGCTGCCTTCGCGAGTTGATTGGATTTACCTTCAACAAAGGTTGCAAAGGTATAGTCACGATCAAGTCGACTCACGAAACCCGCGCGTTTATCGTCGCCCCGCCGCGAGAAATTGGCCCTTTCCAGACCCTGTTGTCCTCTTGAAGCTTCTTGGGCCGCGGGACGCTCGACATCGCGACTGCCGATCTCTATCCGGACATCCATCGCCTCTCCGTCGCTTAGAACAGTGACCACATCATTGATCTGAGCGAGCAGATGACCTTGTATCCAATCCTTTACGAACTGGTTGGGCGCCATGAGCTTAATTACGTTGCCTTCGGACACCGTTTGAAGGGGCCGAATCCAGGTCGTGAAGGTTTGCGCCGGCAAATCGGCCTCCAACCTCTGAAGGCATCGATTCCAAAGACTATCTTGTGTCGTCATTTTGCGCCGCGAATCGCTTCCGTGGGGCCTCTATGTTTCCTGCCCTTCTGTGTGAGAGTGTCGTAATGGTCTCGGAGCCAAAGAACTGGACGGACCAGAAGAACGCAAAGTGTATACCTGTTTATCACGGTTATCCACAGCAAACTGGGACTGCGAAATGGCCGGTTGAATCCAGAGGAAAGCAGTCACCCTCTTTGGCCGAACAGGGCTGTACCAATCCGAACCAGGGTGGCGCCGTTTTCGATCGCGACCTCAAGATCCTCTGACATGCCCATAGAAAGAGTGTCCAGTGGCAGTCCGCTTTGCTGTAATGCTCGATAAATGTTGTGCATCTTCGTGTGACTGTTCGATGCAGTGCCGGTTCGAATGCCTCGTTCAGGAATCGCCATTAAGCCCCTCAGCGTAATCCGTTCCAGGCTTCTCAATGACCATGCAAGCTCAAGCACTTTTTCCGCTAAGACCCCGGCCTTACCTGCCTCCTCGCTGATGTTAATTTGGATGCATACATTGAGTTCGCCTCGCTTGGGAGGCCTTTGCTTTGATAAGCGGTGGCCTATTTTTTCACGATCAAGGCCGTGTACCCAGTCGAAATGGCGAGCGATTTCGCGTGTCTTATTGGTTTGAATGCGTCCAATGTAGTGCCAGACTATATCCAAGTCCTGTAGGGCATCGATTTTCGGAAGCGCTTCTTGCAGATAGCTTTCCCCAAAATCGCGTTGTCCGAAACCATAAAGGTCCCGGATCGCTGCGGTCGACTGTTTCTTGCTCACCGCGACGATTTTCGTTTGACCTGGAGGAAGGCCATGAGCAATCTCCGTTTGCCAGACACGCTGATGGACCGAATCGAATCGTTTTCGCAGGTCAGAAATCAATCCGAACACTCCTTCCAGCTGTTGGTGGTTGATCGACGTAAGAGCATCTTGCGAGACGAAAGGTCGCCATCTGTGTTTCGAATCCAGTTGTCGAGCCACAAATTACCGTAATCTGCGTTTTCAATATCGATCTTTATTCATCAATATTCATTATCTGACAAATGACGTATGTTGCATTTATCCATATGAAATAAATGATATTTACTCGGTTCTGCGCGTGCACGCGTACTCAAGCAAACGATCGTATTGCCGCTAAGAATCACCAAGCATAACGCAAAATCATGTTGTTGATTCACGCCAAGGGAAATCCATAATGGAAATTGCCGAGCTGTTGGCCTTTAGCGTTAAGAGTAACGCGTCCGATCTACATATATCCTCGGGTTTGCCCCCCATGATTCGTGTGGATGGAGATATGCGCCGGATCAATGTGCCTGCATTGGACAATCAGGCGGTCCAGGAAATGCTTTATGACATCATGGACGACAAGCAGAGAAAGGACTTCGAGGAGTTCCTTGAGACTGATTTTTCTTTTGAAATCAGTGGGCTTGCTCGTTTTCGTGTCAATGTATTCAATCATAATAGAGGGCTTGGTGGGGTCTTCAGAACGATTCCGTCGACGATTCTAACCCTTGAGGAACTGGGGACGCCGGATGTATTCAAGGATATTGCCGACTATCCACGTGGAATCGTCCTTGTGACCGGCCCTACCGGCTCCGGTAAGTCGACTACGTTGGCCGCGATGCTCGACTACCGAAACGCCAGCGAGTACGGGCATATTCTTACTATCGAGGATCCTATCGAATTTGTGCATCAGAGCAAGCGTTGTCTTGTGACTCAGCGCGAGATTGGCCGGGATTCGCATGGATTCGCAGAATCACTACGTTCGGCGCTGCGTGAAGATCCGGATATTATACTGGTCGGCGAAATGCGGGACCCGGAGACCATCGGTCTCGCTCTTACCGCTGCAGAGACCGGCCATATGGTGTTCGGCACCCTACACACGAGCTCCGCGGCTAAAACCATCGATCGTATTATTGATGTGTTTCCGGCGGCTGAAAAGGAGATGGTGAGATCGATGTTGTCGGAATCGCTACGTGCGGTGATCTCACAGGCGTTGCTGAAAAAGAACGGCGGTGGCCGGGTCGCCGCTCATGAGATCATGGTTGGCACGCCCGCGATCAGGAACCTAATTCGTGAAAACAAGGTCCCGCAGATGTATTCCGCGATTCAAACGGGTCAGAACCTCGGAATGCAGACGCTGGATCAATGTCTGCTCGGGCTTGTGGAAAAGGGCTTGTTGGCAAAGAGCGAGGCCAAGTTTAAAGCCAACAACAAGGATCTCTTCTCCTAGCCGTATCAGTTGCTGCTCGTATTGATGTATAAAAAAGGGCGGCCTTGGCCGCCCTCTCTATTGCCTCGATCCAAATTGGGTTAGAGCGAGCCAGCCTCATCGGCTAGGTAGCTTGCTACACCCTCGGGTGATGCGTTCATACCCTTCTTGCCTTGCGCCCAACCTGCCGGACAGACCTCGCCATGCTCTTCGGTAAACTGAAGCGCGTCGATCATCCGCAGCATCTCGTCGATATTGCGCCCGAGCGGCAGGTCATTTACGACCTGATGCCTTACGGTGCCTTCGCGGTCGATTAGGAAAGAGCCACGTAAGGCGACGGCGTCCCCGGTCAGCACGTCATAGTCACGGGCGATGTTCTTGGTCAGATCGGCAACAAGTGGATACTGGACGTTACCGATACCACCCTTCTCGACCGGCGTGTTTTTCCAGGCAAGATGGGAAAAGTGGGAATCCACCGAGCAACCAAGGACCTGAACGCCTTTTTCCGCAAATTGGGAGAGACGGTGGTCAAAGGCGATGATCTCGGAGGGACATACAAAGGTGAAATCCAGAGGATAGAAAAACAAGACCACATATTTGCCGCGATAATCCGACAACTTGAAATTCTCGTTGATGCTGTTGTCCGGCATGATGGCGGTAGCCGTGAAGTCCGGTGCGGGATGTGTTACAAGTACGCTCATGATATTAACCTCGGGATAGTTGGAGGGGTTCGAAAGTCAACATGTTTGTCGGTAAACTACAGTAAAACGATAAACAATCCGAAACTTGCCGTCTACCCCTCAGGACCAATCATATTCGGAGGACACCATTATTTTAGGGTGTCTCCCGAGTAAACATTGAAATATAGTTGAGCGCCGAGCATTTAAGGACCCACAACTAAAACATTTTAAGATGGAAAAAAGACTGTTAGACACCGTCAGCCCACGCATGAACCCGAGGTTTAGTCAGTTCAGTCGCGCTCCCTATTCAGGGATCCGCGATGAGTAAACTGTCGGCTGCGGACTTTGACAAGTTGTTGCGGCCGCACATGAGTCACTTGTATCGGATCGCGTATCGCTTTACGGGTTCACAGGCTGACGCCGAGGATCTGCTTCAAGACTTGTTGATAAAGGTATATCAGCGTCCCCAGGACGTTGATGGAGTCGAACGCCTTAGACCATGGCTGACCCGTGTCATGTACCGCATGTTCATAGACGACAGGCGGCGCTACGCGCGCTCGCCGATTCACCTCGCCGTGGACAACAGTAACGAGGACGGTGAATCCCTATATGACAATATCGCCTGCGAGGCACCGATTCCTGAGGAACAACAGTCCCGGCAGGATCAATCAAAGATGCTCGCTCGCGCCATGGATCGTTTGAGTGAGGATCATCGTCTAGTAGTTATGATGCACGATGTTGAAGGATTTACCCTGGAAGAGATCAGCACAGTGCTCGACAGTCCAATTGGCACGCTAAAGTCCCGGATTCATCGCGCCAGGGCGCGCCTTAGAGACCTGATCGGAGAGCTTCCCCTGTAGCGCGATAGGGACTGTGCCCAGGAAATATGAATCTATGTTGCTGTTTTATGAACATATTTTCATTATTTTAGTATTTAAGGGAACTTTTTTGGAAAACTGTGCGTTTAGATATCCGAGGATATGCTTATGTTATGTGAACAAGTGACGCATCAGCTCGATGATTACCTTGACTTGACACTCAGTCAGGACGAGATGACGTCGATTAGACAGCACATTGGCGCATGCGCACATTGCCATGGGCAGTTGGCGCAGGCCAAGCGGCTACGTTCACTGCTGCATGCATTGCCGGTCGCGGGTCCCTCTGAAGGTTTTTATGAACAGGCGATGGAAAAGGCCCGGCGCCAAGCTACCCAGCAGCAGCGCAGACGCTGGACGCTGGTATCGGGCGGTGCATTGGCGGCAAGTTTTGCCCTAATCTTTGCTGTTGGCCTCTTCTTGCCGAATATGCAGCAGTCTTCGCTATCTCAGGATGCGGTATCCCAAGGCATCACAAAGATGCCGGGGATTAGTATCGCCTTGGGTGAGGTGCATAATGTCAGCCTTTCGATTAACTCCGCTGTTGCGCTCAAAGACGTTGTTTTCTCGATCGATCTACCGTCTGGGTTTGAGCTTTCGGGGTTTCCAAAGCAAACGACAGTGCGCTGGCAGGGGCGCCTAGAGCAGGGTAAGAATCTGCTGGAGCTTCCGATTATCGCTCACCAGATCGGTGGCGGAGTCATAGAGGCCCGTGTCGAGCACGCAGGAAAACACACAATTTATCGTCTGAATATGGATGTTGGACATTCACCTTCTCAGCCGAAGTCTCAGCAAGTCGTCCACGGTGCATAAAATGGGCGATCGGATGAACGAATTCGCTGGCGAAGTACTTGAGTCTTAAAACAATGATTCGTGTAGTGCGTACACTTCCCTTTGCGGTAGCGGTTTCCGTGTGCATGGTTCCGAGTGTTCGTGCCGCCGGTCTGGAAGACCTGGATATAACTATTCAGGTCATTGAGCATCGGGAGCAGGGCGCGGGTGAGATCATCAATCGTATAGAACTCCCGCGACCATCAGTGGCGGCTGAACTTCGCGTTGAGGCCAAGCATAGGCAGGAAACGAGAGAGTCGCGACGTCCTGATGTTGAGCACCATGCCGATCAGGGTACGGACACGCTGGCCATTGACGGCGATATTAGACAGCAGTCCGCTTCCGTCAGGGAGAGCGCAGGATCGGATCGTAGCGAGACGCGCGAAACCTCAAGCGATTTGCGAGCGGATAGCAGTCAGGCCGTTATTAAAGACGTGCGCAATGATATTCGCAGTTCGGTTCAAGATAGCAGTGGTGAAGTGAAAGATAGCAGTGGTGAAGTGAAAGATAGCAGTCG
>CAZASZ010000029.1:0-8100 GCA_964487925.1 uncultured Gammaproteobacteria bacterium | reverse complement strand
AAGATAGCAGTGGTGAAGTGAAAGATAGCAGTGGTGAAGTGAAAGATAGCAGTCGTGACCGTGCGAGCGAGGTCAAGGACCAGTTACAGACGTCCGCTCAAGAAGTACGAGACAGCGCCACCGACGATTATCACGACAGCCACGATGACTGACGCGCTGTCGTCAGCGCGGCGCTTTAGTTGACTTACTGTTGATTGGGTGCGCCGGAGCTATCTATCTGATAGATATATTCGTTCTTTAGGTTCATCAGATTCCCGCCCAGTAGATAGGAGTGGCCACGCCAATTTCTGGCAGCGTGGATGAAACAGGACAAGTTTGAAAAGCCGTTGCCAATAAATGCGTTGCAACGCATAGCGATCAGGGCGTCGAGCAGCACCTCCATCCCACGTTCGATGCCGGGGTCCTGATAGTGGACCCCGATATTCTCCGATAGCCGATCGATATCGGTATAGACTAGTTGATCCCCGAAGGCCTGCCGGAATGAGGCCAGCGCACGTTTATCATCCGTCATAAGGTAGATACGGTCGTAATGCGTCGCGTTCAGGACCTGTTTGGTAGCCACTAGATAGTGTTCGAGGAGCTGTTTCAGTGTGATATTAGTGATTTCCCCCGCCTTGTCTGTCCCCCTAAAATGAACCGCCAGCGCAGTGTTATTGCCGACGAGCCGATCGTGAAGCGCGGTTGCCTGTGCGTTGATCTCTGGCTTTGGTGTGATATGACGCGCGATCAGACGGTGATAGCCTTGGGTCAGATCCTTTTTAAGATAAGGGGAGCTCGGAGGTAACTGATCTGTTAGCTCGGCGATAGCGGTATAGAAATCGCAGACTAGGACATCTTCGTCGTGATCAAGGAAGTCCCGACCGTGCATGCGTGCGTGAGGACCCACCCACTTGCCAAAATCCTCCTTCTCCAGATTCTGATAATCCCACTTAGCTGGAAAAAATGTGAGCTCCGGTCGACACACCGTGACCAGTTCTGCATCGGAACAGGGTAGAAAGTACTCGGTGAACGCATTTTGCGTCGTAGCGGACCTGAACAGACTATTCTGTCCCCAATAGACGATAGGGGTACGCTGGGTCAGTTCCGCTAGAAGCAGGTGCCCGAGCGACACCATGAGATCGGAAAAGAAACCGTAGCCCCAAGCCTTGGAAATGAGGTATTTTTCATTATTGTTCATGAATTGTGCATGGTAACGCATATCCATATTTCAGTTCGAATAGACTGACGCCGACATCGTGGTTAACGTTGCACGTGGAAAACAGGAGTAGAGCATGATAACGACTAGAATTCTCATGGTAATCCTGGTGTTGGGGCTTTCCTGCAGTGGGTACGCTGTAGCCAAACCGGTGACCGATATCCCCAGTTTTGGGGCGATTAAGGATGTTCGCAGCAAAAAGAAGGCATTTTTCGACTTTATGCGGCCGATCGTACAGGCAGAGAACGACCAGGTAATGCAGGTACGAAAGCGCTTGATCGACATCAAGCGAGGGTTAGATAAAACGGGGCGCCGTCCCTCGGGTGATGACTTGGCCTTCCTGAAACGTATTGCCGATGAGTATGGAGTCGATTTCGCTGATCCGCACGCTTCCGCCTCATGGTCGCATCTCCTCGCGAAAGTCGATTCCGTGCCGTTGCGGCTCGTCCTCGCGCAGTCTGCTAACGAATCCAGTTGGGGGACGTCGCGATTTGCACGCAAGGGCCTGAACTTCTTCGGACAATGGTGTTTCAAGAAGGGTTGTGGCTTGGTTCCTGCCCGACGGGGCAAGGGCCAACATCATGAGGTCAGGGTATTTCGGTCGGTAAATGCCTCGGTGGCGGCCTATCTCAAGAACATCAATACCGGGAGGGTCTATGCCGGTCTGCGTAAGATCCGCAGCCAGCTGCGCAAGAAAGGCGAGCCTGTCACCGCGCACCAGTTGGCCGGAGGCCTCAGCCGCTATTCCGAGAGAGGTCAGGCCTATGTCAAAGAGATCCGGGCCATGATTCGGGTAAATTACAAACTGATGATGGGTTGAATGCGGCAGTGGTCCGGGTGGTTCATTGTTTTGGCCAGCCTTGGTCTGGCAGCGGGTGCGGCCTGGGCGGATACAGCATCCCGACAGGATTCTACAGTAGCCGCGTGTCGCACACTTTTTTATGATTTGGATGCGGCGATCGTTACCAATGGTGTTCGCGATCAAGGCCCTTATCCTGTCAAAGGATTTTCCTATCTTCGTCTGAATCGGTTCCTTGCCTCCTTTCGAACAGAGGTGAAGGATACGGTTAGCTTCCAAAGTTGGGTCGATGCGCTGGGGGAACTAGACCAACGTGCCAGGGCGCTCGAATTGCGAAACCTACCCGCTGAAGTTAGGAGGCATTTCGGGCCCGACCCGGTCCGCCACCTCGCTCGGTGTCGTGGACACTTGATCGCTACAGACCTGAATACCTCCAGTCAGCGCGAGCGTCTTGTACGATCCGCCTGGGTTCCGGATGAATATGAAGGGGGCTTGCGATTGCTGGGCCTCTACCCGATTAGCGCCTTGTTCGTGAACCTGGGGGTTGAGCGCTGGCAGGCGGAATCCAGAGCACAGCTCCGTTTGGCCCCAATCCAGGAGCGAACCGATGCCGAGGAGTGGTGGCGATCCGGAGGCGAAGTGACCCCTGATGATGGGCTTACAGCGACCGGGATCGCGCGGATATTGTCAGAGTCCCGAGACTCACTCGGAATTCCACGCCCGGAGACGGTGGAGCTGCGGCGCCTATTCGAGCATTTCGCCCCAAGCTGGGGCCTGGAGCCAGCGGGTGCGGATGATCGAATTGGGCGCCCGCAATGGCAGGGCGCCCGAATGATCATCGAGACCAAGCACCCCGTGGAATATCATCGTACTTCCTATACCCGAATCGAAGGGCGGACGCTGTTGCAGCTAAATTATGTCATTTGGTTTCCCGCGCGGTCAGGCGACGATATCTATGCCGGGGCTATTGATGGGATCAATTGGCGCCTGACGTTGGATGACGACGGTCGACCACTGATCAGTGACGTTATCCACAACTGTGGTTGTTATCAGACCTATTTCCCAACGCGGAGGCTTCGTCTGAGGTCGGCGCTGTCCCGGGCATACCTCGAGGCGCCCCTTGTGTTTCCAGCTCATTCCGAAGATGGCCCGCCTACAATACTACTTGCATCGGGCACTCATTTAATTCGCCAAGTGTCTTGGGGCGAGAAGCGAGGCGCTATGAGGCGCCTCGCCGTGGCTGACTATGATGAACTGCGCAGCCTGCCACGTGCCAACGGCCGCAAGAGCATGTTCGGACATCAGGGGATTGTTGGCGGCAGCGAACGCCGCGAGCGCTTTCTGCTGTGGCCTATGGGCGTGCGTTCGGCCGGCGCGATGAGACAGTGGGGGCGGCATGCGATCGCCTTTGTCGGCCGCCGCCACTTCGACGATCCCTACCTCTTCGCGACGCTATTTCGCTACCGGGATGGGTGGTAAGGACTGCCGCTGTGAAACGAATTTGTTACTCCGGCCGTTATAATAATCAAAAGGTCTGGGTTAAACCGGCCATGTATGGAGTATGAGGCATGAGAGAATAGCAATATGTCTGAGCTGGCAATCCTGAAGGAAGATGTTTCCGGGAAAGAGCACCTTGTGCTCTATCATTTCCCCTATTGTCCGTTTTGTGTCCGGGTAAAACATCACATGGAACGATTAGGACTCGATATCGAGCAAAGGGATATTCGGCAGGATCGCGCCTTTGCCGACGAGCTATTTGAGGGCGGTGGTCGTTACACTGTGCCCTGCCTTAGGGTTGTGCGACCAAACGGCAGGGTGACTTGGCTCTACGAATCAAGGGATATCACCGATTATCTGGATCACTACCTTGTAGCCGCATCAAGCGCCTGAGATCGGACTCACCACGCCTTTGGGGTATTATCTCGGGTGTCTTCAAACCGGTTCGAGCTTGGCGTAGGCCAGCACGAGCCACTTGGCCCCGACCTGTTTGAAATTGACTTGAACCCGGGCATGATTGCCCTGACCCTCGTAGTTCATTACCACGCCCTCGCCAAATTTCTTATGGCTGACGCGCTGACCGAGCTGAAGACCGCTCGGTGCTGTCGGAATGGTTGTTCTCTGTATGGTCCGGCGGGGTTGTGGGGCCGACGCCGACGCTGTCCGTGTGGGGCGGTGGGCGGATGAGGCCCCTGGCCCGCTGAGTCGGCTGCGGGTGCGAATCTCGCTAATCAGCTCCTTTGGGATTTCGTTGATAAATCGGGAGGGCATCTGGTAACGGTCGGTGCCATGTAGACGGCGACTCTCGGCGTAGGTCACGACCAGCCGACGCTGTGCTCGAGTGATTCCGACATAGCAGAGTCGGCGCTCCTCCTCGAGGCGAGCGGTCTCTTCCACTGATCGTGAGTGCGGAAACAGTCCCTCCTCCATACCGCAGAGAAAGACCAACGGAAATTCGAGTCCCTTGGCTGAATGCAGGGTCATCAGCTGTACGCAGTCCTCATCGCCATCGGCTTGTCCTTCCCCGGCTTCGAGCGCGGCATGGGCCAGAAAAGCCGATAGGACGTCTATATCGAGCTCTTCATTATCGTAGGTAAACTGTCGTGCCGCCGAGACGAGTTCGGCCAGGTTCTCGATCCGGGCCTGACCCCGTTCGCCTTTCTCCTTGCCGAAGTGAGTCAACAGATCACTGCGGTCGATGGCGATCTCAACCTGCTCGGCTAAGGTAGTATCCTCGGTCGCCTTCGCCAATTGTTCAATGAGATGGATAAAGCCACGCAAAGCATTGGCGCTTCGGGTCGTTAAATCCCCTTGTTCGATGACGCGACCCGCGGCGTCCCACATCGAAACGTTCGACTCACGGGCGATAGTCCGAATGTTGTCGACGGTCCGTTCGCCAATCCCTCGTGTCGGGGTGTTGATGACTCGTTCGAAAGCGGCCGCATCGTTCCGATTACCGATTAGGCGCAGGTAGGCCAAGGCATCTTTGATCTCGGCGCGTTCGAAGAAGCGAAAGCCGCCATAGACGCGATAGGGAATACCTGCGTTGATCAATGCCTCCTCGATGACGCGGGACTGAGCATTGGAACGGTAAAGACAGGCCACATCGCTACGCATGTTGCCGGCTTCGATCCAGCGCCGGGTTCGGTCCGCGATGAAGCGCGCCTCTTCAAGGTCGTTGAAGGCCGCATAGAGCTCGATGGCCTCTCCGTCGTGGCCATCGGTCCAAAGGTTTTTGCCCAGACGGCCGTCGTTATTGGCGATCAGGGCGTTGGCTGCCTTGAGTATGGTCGCTGTCGAGCGGTAGTTTTGCTCCAGGCGCAGGACCTGAACATCAAGGAAGTCTTTGTGGGCACGCTGAATGTTCTCGATCTTAGCGCCACGCCAACCATAGATCGACTGATCATCGTCGCCGACGATGAAGATCGAGTTGCGACCCTGATCGCCGCGACCGACAAGCAGTCGTAGCCAGGCATACTGAACGGAGTTGGTGTCCTGAAACTCATCAACCAGGACATGGGAGAAACGGTTCTGATAGTGACTCAGCAGATCAGGATTGTCGCGCCAGAGCTCGTGTGCCCGTAACAGGAGCTCGGCAAAGTCCACGACACCGCTGTTCTGACAGGTCTCCTCGTAGGCGCGATAGACCCGAAGCATCTCTTTGACGTGGGGGTCGCCGCGATCGTCAATGTGGTCCGCGCGCTTGCCTTCGTCCTTACGTGCGTTAATAAACCACTGGATCTGCTTGGGCTGCCAGCGTTCATCGTCAAGGCCAAGACCCTTGACGATACGGCGCACGAGGCGCAACTGATCCTCGCTGTCCAGGATCTGAAAGGTCTGCGGAAGTTTTGCCTCTTTCCAGTGTGTGCGCAGCAGGCGATGGGCCAAGCCATGAAAGGTACCGATCCAGAGATCCCGTGCCGGTGTCTCCAGCATTCCCTCGATGCGGCCGCGCATTTCACTGGCGGCCTTGTTGGTAAAGGTCACGGCCAGTATCCCATGCGGCGATACGCCGAACTCATCGATCAGCCAGGCGACACGATGGACGAGGACGCGGGTTTTTCCGCTGCCGGCCCCGGCTAGGATCAGCGTGTTACCGGCTCGGGCCGAAACGGCCTGGCGCTGGACGTCGTTGAGGGGGGCGAGTATCGGATGAGACATATCGAAAAAGCCTTTTGCTGTGCTCAAAGCGGCATTGTACTCAGGATCGCCGACAAAATCCTGCCGCAATCACCGTTGTTTGCGCGAACGGCTGGTTTGTTAAGTAGTACCTGAAGTCACGGATCCAGGTACTATTCAGTGGTCCGCGTTATTGGGATGCCGCTGAGCCCCAGGTTGTGCTGACAGGAGGCCGGTAGTCGGGCGCCTTCAAGGCGCGCGCCCTCGAGTTCCTTGACGGTGACTTCAGCGTTACTCAGGTCGGCATGGCTCAGGTCAGCCCCGTGCAGATCCACACCCGTCAGGCGGGCATATTTCAGGTTCGCACCGATCAGTCTGGCTAGGCGTAGATCGGCGTCGGCGAGATTAGCCCGCGACAGGTCGCAGCCGCTCAGGTCGACCTCGACGAGGTTGGCCTCGAGGAGATCCGCATCATGGAGATCGGCGTTGACGAGCGTGTTGGCCTTAAGCTTGAGCAGAGCGGTGAAGCCCTTTTTGTCGAAGATCGTGATCATGTAAGACGAAATCCCTCCCGACCGCATTTTCTGCCGGCAAGGCGGCAGCCCTCAGCGACCGCATCCTCGAGCGAACGGCCTTGGACCAGACTGTCGATGATCCCCGCATTAAAGGTGTCGCCCGCCCCCAGCGTATCGACGATGCGATCGGGGGGGAAGGCAGCTACATGGAAAAGAGACCCACCCACCGAACAACCCCAGGCCCCCTGATCTCCCCAGGTACAGACGATAGCGGCCCCAGGGGCGCGAACTCGGACCGCCTCGATGAGCGCCTCGGCCGACTCAAAACCCTCGTGATCGGCATAGTCGCGTGAAAAGATCAGGATGTCCGCCATGCCGAACAGCACCTCAATACCGAGGCGGTGCTTTTCAACCTCGAGCGATAGTCTGAGATCAGACCGAATCTTGCGGGCCTGTTTCATCATTTGGGCGGTCTGTTCGACGTTTCGGCCCTCGAAGTGCAGCCAGTCGAATTCTGAAAGCTGGATACTTGCGAAATCCGATGATTCATATTCGGGTAGGTCGCGGTGGTGCACGATCGTACGCGAGCCGGTCTCCAAGCTGCGCCAGACGTATGAGGTGGGCGTACTACCCAAGGCGTATCGCCGACAGGCCGTGGCGTCGATGCCATGGGCACTCAGGTCCGAAAGCACTTCGTTCGCGGCCGAATCACTGGCCAGGGTTCCGGCCCACGCGCAGCGATGACCGAGATGGCTGAGCACGCAGAGGGTATTGGTCGCATTTCCACCCCGGTTGGTGATGCGTTCACAGGCGCGGAGCTTGGCATCCTCTACCGGATATTCGTCGAGTAAACATATGATATCTAACGTGGCGATACCGACGGCGATGATACGGGCCATCAGTAATTTCTCACCCCTTTTTGCGCATAACAGATAAGGGCATGAGTTGAATGTTCAGAAAATCGAGTATCAGCCAGACTGGGATCAGAGCGATCAGTGGCCACCATACATGTTCGAGCGCAGCCCACCCGATGAACCAGGCGGCGGCCCAGAAGTAGAGCATATAGGCTAGCGCCATGATGATGGGATTCGCGCAAAGCCGGGCGCCACACTGCGGACAATGGATGACTCTCCAAGTACCAGCCCGATATTTGTCCCGATGGGATAGGCACGCATCTTTGCAGTGGGGGCAGATATGTCCTTTACTCATGTCATATGGGCGCTGTCGTTATATGGTTGGAAAAGAGTTGGAACCCGGCACATGATAATGGCGTCACCCTTTAGACGCCAGCCATAAACGAACATCATGCTCGTTTCCGTGTGAGGGATCACGTTTCCGGAAGAGCAGAGGGTGCGAATTACGAGCTTTGTGACCGGGCAAACTATATTAATACTACTGTAATTTTCGGATGCTACGATCCGGGATAACTTCCACGTTGACGAAGGATAAGTCATGAAACACATTATTTGGGCATT
>CAZASZ010000028.1:0-24155 GCA_964487925.1 uncultured Gammaproteobacteria bacterium | reverse complement strand
ACTTTGTCTCAGGCTGCTGCAACATGTTCGCTTCCTTTGTGTTGATTGGACGGCTGTACGACTTCGGTTTACCGAGGATGGCCCGGTGACTTCGGTCGTAGGGCTTGTGGCCCTGGTCGGTGCGGGGCAGATAACCCGAACCGACCGTTTGTCAGCCGTTGAGCACAGTATATGGCGGTAGTTGCAGTAGATGATTGCTAAATGGTTTGTATTTCACGTAAATGTGGCAGATAATTGCGCGTATCGAAGAATTAGAGAAACTTATGTTAGGGTTTGACTATGACAATACAGCTGGACCGCTACGACAGAATGATTCTTGAACGCCTGCAACGGGATGGACGCATCTCCAACCAGGACCTGGCCGATGCCATCAGCCTGTCGCCATCGCCCTGCCTGCGTCGGGTACGCCATTTGGAAGAGGAGGGCCTGATCGACGGCTATGTCGCTTTGCTCAATGCGCGCAAACTAGGCTTGAGCCTCATGGCCTTCATTCAGATCGCCATGGATAAACACACACCCGAACGTTTCGGCGGATTCGAGGCCAAGGTCGCAAGCTTTCCCGAAGTCCTGGAATGTCACCTGATCACGGGACAGTCTGCCGACTATTTGCTCAAGGTCATCGTCGAGGACATGGATGCGTTTCAGGAATTCCTGCTTAGTAAGCTTACTCGTATCGGGGGGGTGTCTTCCGTGCAGTCTTCATTTGTTTTGAAGTCGCCGGTGCGGACAACTGCGTTGCCGGTTTGATGGACCGTTTTCAGAGCTACATCATCTCCTCCTCAAACCGCTCCAGTTCGACGGGCCGCCCATAAATACCCTTGAAAAATATGGCAGCCAAACTGTTTTAACATTTCCCTCTGCATGTGTGTTTCCACGCCTTCCGCGACGACGTCCATGCCTAGGGTCTTGCTCATTTGAACAATGGTTTGGGCGATCGGCCCTTTCCGATCTGCACTGGAGATACAATCCAGTGCGCTGTCAGTCTATCAAAACATGGCGTTGTCTATCAGCAGGCATGAGTTCGCAACATACCCGCTGCAACTGCAGCGGGTATGGCCAGGGATGGCGGAGGTTTTAGAAGTCCCGGGCCACGGCATGCCGCCTGACAAGCCGTGGGCCCGAGTGTTGCCTCTTTATGCGGTGTTCGCGCTTGCTCGGTTATCAATACTGTACGCGCCGGCGCCATGTACTGCCAGCAGTAAAAAACCACCGGTGATGGCTATGTTCTTCATGAACATGATTTGCTGAATCTGGTCGGCAAGGTTGTTGTGAAAGATCGCGGCTGTCGTGATGGTGAACAGAGCTAGCGCGATCGACACCCACTGAGTTTTCCAGCCGACCATGACGGCTAGGCCACCACCGATTTCAAGCAGAATGACGAGGGGTAGCAGGTTGCCTGGGACACCCATCGCGGCCATATAGCTTTGAGTGCCTGCATAGGCGGCAACCTTGCCGATGCCTGCTACCAGGAAAATCTGACCAAGGAATATACGTGCGGTTAATTGACTAAGTGCTCTCATGATTATTCTCCTATGTTTAAGACAGGTTCTATCGTTTGCGTTTGATCCAGGCGCGATCACGGACAAAGGTGTTGGTCTGGAAATCATGCATTGCCTGTTCGATCTCCTCACGCGTGTTCATGACAAAAGGGCCATATTGAACGACGGATTCATTGAGTGGCTTGCCGCTGATGACGACCATGCGCGCGCCGTTTTTACCGGCGATGAACTGTATGGCTCGATCGTCCGAACCCAGGGCGATCAGCGTGTTCAGGGGGGCACCCCGGCCGTTGAGCCGGCCGTCGCCTTCAAATACGAATAGGAAACTATTGTGTCCTTCGGGTACCGCCGTCTCGAAGGTCCTTGCGGGATTGACCTGGACGTCGAGATATAGAACGTCGGTGGCCTCATCGACGATCGGCGCCTGTTGATCACCGTAACGTCCCACCAGCAGCTTGACGCTGTGCGCTCCGGTCGTGATGACAGGAAAGGTCTCCGACCCGAATTCCTGATACTCGGGTGTGTCCATCTTGTTGGCCGCAGGCAGGTTGATCCAAAGCTGGAAGCCGCGCATCAGACCGTTGTTCTGCTTGGGCATTTCAGAATGAATGACGCCGCTGGCGGCCTTCATCCACTGGGCGTCACCCGCCTGAAGATTGCCGGTATTGCCCATGCTGTCCTGATGTTCCAGGTGACCATCGAGCATATAGGTAAAGGTGCAGAAACCACGATGCGGGTGTGACGGGAAACCGGCGATGTACTCGTTGGGGTCGTCGCTGCAAAAGTGGTCCAGCATCATGAACGGATCGTAGTTACGAAGCGCCGGGGCGCCGATGGTGCGATACACCGTAACGCCTGCGCCTTCCTTGACGGTCATCGCGGGGATGAAGCGTGTCGCTAGGTCCTGGGTAGTCATAAGGCCTCCTAATTGTTGTTCCTGATTCCGATTAGGTACCGGATGGATGAATTATCATGGTTGTTGATTTATGAATAAACAGTCGATATAAGAAATTATTATTCTTGTATCGAGAACAATGAGGTGGATATGGACCGTTTTGAAGCCATGGATACGTTTATTCGGGTAGTCGAGTCAGGGAGCATCAGCGGGGCGGCCGATCGCATGCAGGTGGCTAAATCGGCCGTAAGCAGACGCCTGAAGGAGCTTGAGGCGCATCTCGGCGTCGAGCTGTTTCACCGAACGACCCGGCGTATGAACCTGACCGAGAGTGGCCGGACTTTTTATCACCAAGTGGCGCGCATATTGGACGACCTGCACGAGGCAGAGCTTGCGACATCGCAGGCTCACGGGCAGTTGCGTGGGACACTCAAGGTGGCCTTGCCGATGAGCTTCGGGCGTATGCACCTTGGCCCTGCCGTCAATGATTTTCTACAGCAACATCCCGATATCGAGTTCGACATCGATTTCAACGATCGCACCGTGGATCTCATGCAGGAGGGCTTTGATCTGGCTGTTCGCATCGCCAGATTGCCTGATTCCAGCCTGATCGCGCGGCGGCTGGCCTCGATGAATGCCGTGTTATGCGCCAGCCCCGACTATCTCGAACGCAACGGCTGCCCGACATCGCCGGATGCGTTGATCAAACATCGCTGTCTCGTCTACAACTTGATTAGAAACTACGAGACCTGGCATTTTCATGACCCCGATGGGCAGTTGCGGACAGCGGAGATCCACGCCTATATCAAGGCCAGTAATGGCGAGTTTCTTAGGGATGCAGCCATTAGCGGTCATGGTATCGTGCTGGTGCCTTCGTTTATCGCCTATCAGGCCATTGAACGTGGTGACCTGGTTCAGGTGCTCTCCGGTTACACCCAGCCGCAGTTGGATGTCTACGCGCTCTATCCACAGACCCGACATTTGTCGCAGCGGGTCCGGGCATTCGTGGACTTTCTGGTTAAACGCTTCGAGGGTACGCCGTATTGGGATTCCTGCCTGCAAGCGGGGATTGCAGGCGATTGATATCCGCACGTAGGCGCTCTTCCGGGCTGGTGATACGCGGTGGTTTACGACTTCAGCGAAACTTATAGTATATTTCGCGGTCACTTATCTGTCGGGACCGGTTGTGGTGTCAGGGTCCCGCATCCCTATACAGTTCGCTTATCTGGAAAATCATCGTGCCTCAAATTGCCCCACTTGCCATATTCGACCTCGACAACACCCTGATCGCGGGTGATAGCGATCATCTTTGGGGCGAGTTCCTCGTCGAGCAAGGCCTGGTCGATCCCGCCGAATACCGGCGCGGAAATAACCTTTATTACACCCAATATATAGAAGGGACGCTCGATATCTTCGAATTCCTGGCTTTCTCGCTGGCCCCCCTGGCGCGGATCGAACACGGTAGGCTGATGGCGCTGCGTGAGCGCTTCGTTGCCGACAAGATTCTCCCGATCATGTTGCCTGCGGCTAAGGCCCTGGTCGAGCAGCATCGCGAGGCCGGTGATACGCTCATGATCATCACTGCCACGAACAGTTTTATTACCCGACCGGTCGCTGATCTGCTTGGAATTGATACCCTGATCGCGACCGATCCGGAAATGCGCGACGGACGGTATACCGGAGCGGTTGAAGGCATCCCGTGCTTCAAGGAGGGCAAGGTGCAGCGTCTGCTGACCTGGCTGGCCGGCCATGACGTGGACCTGGCGCAGAGCAGTTTTTATTCCGATTCCCATAACGATCTTCCGCTGCTGCAACTCGTGGGAAAACCGGTGGCCGTGGACCCGGACGATAAACTGCGTGAGCATGCCCTGAGTGCAGCCTGGCCGCTGATCAGTTTGCGCTGATAGGTCTGTATCCGCTGGACGCATTCATCCCGCGCAAGCTTTTTGATATGATCCTCGAAATCGTTACAGGACATTTTCATGGCATTACTATCGATTTTACATTTCCCTGATGAGCGCCTGCGCAGGCTTGCCTTGCCTGTCGCCGAGGTCGATGATGACATCCGTCAACTCGTCGACGATATGTTGGAGACCATGTATGACGCGCCCGGCGTTGGACTTGCCGCGCCTCAGGTTGATATCAGCAAGCGAGTCATCGTTATCGATGTCAGCGAAGATCGGAGCGAGCCAGTGGCGCTGATCAACCCATGCATCACGAGTAAGGATGGTCTTGATGAAATGGAGGAGGGCTGTCTGTCGGTTCCGGGGATCTATGAGAACGTCGAGCGCGCCTCGGTCGTTTGCGTCAGTTTCCTGGATTGCGATGGTAAGGCATGCGAGATTCAGGCCGATGGCCTCCTTGCTGTTTGCTTACAGCATGAAATTGACCATCTCGACGGTAAGCTTTTTGTCGATTACCTGACCGAGATCAAGCGTCAGCGTATCAAGAAGAAGATGGAGAAGTCGCGGAGGCAGACGCTTTGAACGGGTCTGGCTTCCCGTCCCGAGTCTAATCCCCTCGATCCCATGAACGCGCAACCACGAATCGTCTTTGCCGGGACCCCGGATTTTGCCGCCGTCAATTTGCAGGCTGTCATTGAGGCTGGCTACAAGGTCATCGCCGTGTTTACACAGCCGGATCGTCCCGCCGGCAGGGGGCGGAAACTGCTGGCCTCTCCTGTGAAGGCGCTTGCCGAAGAACATGGTATTCCGGTGTTTCAACCCGAGACACTGCGCAACGGTGATGCCTGTCAGGTGCTTGCCGATTTGGCGCCGGACCTCATGATCGTCGTGGCCTATGGCCTGATTCTGCCGCAACGCGTCCTGGATACTCCAAGGCTCGGATGCATCAATGTCCACGCCTCGGTTTTGCCGCGCTGGCGGGGCGCCGCGCCGATCCAGCACGCGATCCTGGCCGGAGACGCTGAATCCGGAATATCGATTATGCAGATGGATGCCGGTCTCGATACCGGACCCGTTATTGCCGAGGACAGCCTGACCTTGGATGGAGGGGAGACCGGGGGCAGACTCCACGACTGCCTTGCGGAGATGGGTGGACGCCTCTTGGTTGAGTCGTTACCCTCGATCCTGGCCGGAGAGACAATGCCTGTCGCACAGGACAATGACTTGTCCATCTATGCAGGCAAGATCGACAAAGGCATGGCCCTGATCGACTGGTCCTGGTCCGCCATAGACATCGACCGCCAGATTAGGGCCTTCAACCCCTGGCCGGTCGCGTTCACCTCCTTGGGCAATGCCGATAATCGCTTGCGGATTTGGTCGGCCCGCCCGATCGAGGGGGGACACGGTCGGCCGGGAGAGATCCTGGAGGTGACATCCGATGCTATTCTCGTCGCCGCAGGCCAAGGCGGCCTACAGTTGCTTGAGGTCCAGGCCCCAGGCGGCAAACGCCTCTCGGTCAGGGATTACCTGAATGCCCACAGTGTCAATCCTGGCGAGATCATCGGCAGCGGCCAGGCATCCTAATGGCGCAACGGCATCCTGGTCCTCGTGCCCAGGCGGCACAGTTGCTGGCGGCTTTCTGGCAACGTAAACCATCGCTAACCGGCCTGTTGGCATCGAGTTTGACCGGGGTCGCCGATCCGCGCGACAAGGCCTTGATCCAGGCCCTGTGTTATGGCGTGATCCGCTGGCATAACCGGCTTGAGGGGATCGCGTCGACCTTGGTCGATAAACCCTTGAAGCAGCGCGACTGCGATATTCACTTCCTCTTCCTGATCGGATTTTATCAGGTTCTATACATGCGGATCCCAGACCACGCGGTGGTGTCTGCCACCGTGGCGGCGGCGGCCGAACTCGACAAGCCCTGGGCTCGGGGACTCGTGAACGCGGTGCTACGGCGTTTTCTGCGCGAAAAGGACACGCTGATTGCCAATGTAGATCGCGATCCCGTGGCCCGATATTCTTATCCCATCTGGCTCGTTGACCGCCTGCAAACGCAGCGTCCGGATCACTGGCAGTCGATCCTCGACGAGGGCAATCGGCACCCTCCGATGAGTCTGCGGGTCAACCGCTCCGTGATGTCCCGCGATGACTATCTGAATGTCCTTGAGGCGCACGGCATGACGGCCCATGTGAGCCCTCATGCCGTCGATGCGGTCATCCTTGATCAGCCGGTCAATGTGGATGCCTTGCCGGGGTTTCGTGAGGGGCATGTCTCCGTTCAGGACGTCGCAGCCCAGCTTGCCGCAGATCTGCTCGACCTGCAGCCGGGTCAGCGCGTGCTGGACGCCTGCGCCGCTCCGGGCGGCAAGACCTGTCATATTCTGGAGTCCGAGTGGGCGTTTGCAGCGGTCCTTGCGCTCGATAACGATGCCGATCGTTTGAATGATGTTCGGGGCAACCTCGACAGGCTGGGGTTGAGTGCCGAACTGATTCAGGCCGATGCCGGAGACCCGGATGCCTGGTGGGACGGCCAGCTATTCGACCGGATACTGCTGGACGCGCCTTGTTCCGCAACCGGGGTGATACGCCGCCATCCCGACATCAAATACCTGCGTAGCGAGACCGATGTCGCCGCCCTGGTCGAGCAACAGCGGGATATTTTGATCGCGCTATGGCGGACACTGCGGCCCGGAGGTATCCTGGTCTACGCGACTTGTTCCATACTTAACGAAGAAAACGAGGCGCAGCTTTCGAGGTTTGTGTGTGGTCGCAAGGACGTTGAAGTTCTGCCTATGGAAAAGGGCTGGGGCATAGCGGAGGGCATCGGCCGGCAGGTCCTGCCCGGACAGGACGAGATGGATGGTTTTTATTTCGCCAGACTGTGTAAACTAGGTCCCGAATTATCAAGGAATTCAACGGCTCCTGAACGGGCTGGTTTAGGTGCATGAGCTCTCAATCCTCTCTGTGGAATCCATGATCGATGACTCATAAGATCAACATTCCTGCATTCGTTAGCGGGATGCTGTTTGCGCTTGTGGTCGCCGGGAGTGCGACGCGCCCGGCACTTGCCCAAGAAGGTGACGAGTCGAGCCTAGAGATCTTGAGCGCCGGGGCCGTGTTGAAAAATCAGGTCTATTACCTGAATGCCCGTTTTCGTTTGCGACTGAAACCGCAGATGGTCGAGGCCCTACACGCAGGGATCCCATTAACCTTCTCCGTGAGCGTTGAGGTCGACCGTCCCCGTAGCTATATCTGGGATGCTGAGGTCGCACTCCTTGAGCAACGCTATCGGTTGACCTATCAGGCCCTGACAGAGAACTATGTCCTCAAGAACCTGAACAGTGGCGTTGAGAACGATTTCCCCAACTTGATCGCCGCTTCCGATGTGTTGGGGACCATCGTCGAGCTTCCGATATTGGATCGAAATCTTCTGAACCCGGATGACGAATATCGTGGTCGGATGCGCGTCCGTCTGGACAGGGAATACTTGCCGTTGCCTCTGCGGCTCCAGTCCTATTTTTACTCCGATTGGACCTTGGCCAGCGACTGGTACTCATGGCCCATCCATTTCTGAGGCGCGTCATGGGGGGCTTCGGTCCCATTCTGATTCTGCTCCTGTCCCTTCTGGCATCGCTCTACAGTATGAGCGCGGCCATGGAAAAATCTCAGCCCTTCGGCGATTTCTACTTCTATCTCCTGGCCCTCAATGTTGTGGGTATCCTGCTCCTGATTGTCTTGATCGGAAGCAACCTTTTGCGCCTGATAAGACAGTACCGAAATCAGGCCACCGGGGCGCGGTTGACCGTCAAGCTCGTCTTCATGTTCGTGATGCTCGTGATTGTTCCTGTCACCGTAGTGTATTACTTCTCCTTGCAGTTCATTCAGCGAGGCATTGATAGCTGGTTCGATGTTCGTATCGGGCAGGCCTTCGATAGCGCGATCGAATTGAGCCGTACTGCCGTGACAGACAAGAAACGCGCCTATCTTCATCAGGTCCTTATGGTCAAGGATCGCTTGCCCCTGTCCTCGTTATCGCAGGTCTCGGTAGACCTGGCCAGGCTTCGGGAAAAGACTCAGGCCAGCGAGATCGCGTTGCTGACCTCCGGTGGCCGGATCCTGGCCATGAGCAGTGTGGATCCCAATGACATCACCCCGCGGCTCCCGGATGAGTGGATGACTCGCCTAGCCCTAGAGCACGGGAGTTATGTGCGTCTCGAGAAGCGCAATGGGCAGGAAGAAGGCATCATTCGCGTGACCGTGGCGCTGAGCGAGGATTCGTTGCTGAACGATGCCGTGTTTCTTCAAGCCGTATTTCCGATGTCGGACCGTCTGGATGAACTCAGTGGGCGGATCGAGGATGCCTACACGCATTACAAACGCCTGGATGTGCTCCATGAGCCGCTCAAATTCAGTTTTGTGCTGACACTGTCGTTGGTGCTGATGCTAAGTGTCTTGTCCGCGATATGGGTCGCTTTTTATTTTGCAAGGCGTTTGGTCGCCCCGATACGGATGCTGGCTATCGGTACGCGGGTGGTCGCATCCGGTGATTACGATAAACGCCTGCCCCGATATGGTAATGACGAAATCGGTTATCTCGTCGATTCGTTCAATGACATGACTCAAAGGATCGCTGATGCCCGTGATGAGGTTGCTCAGAGTCATCTGCTGGCGGAGCGTGAGCGGGCCTATCTGCGCACCGTGCTCGGCAGTCTGGCATCGGGCGTACTGACACTCGATGCCGAGCGCAAAATCATGACGGTCAATACGGCGGCGAGCCAGATCCTATCCGTGGATCTGGGCGGGTATGTGGGACATACGCTGACTGAGCTGGCGGCAGATTGGCCCGACCTCGAGGGTTTTGTGACGACTATCGATCCGTGCCTGGACGGTTCCAGGGGTGATTGGCACAACGAGGTGGTGCTATTTGGTTCCAGTGGCCGCCGGGTCCTGATGTGCGGTGGCGTGGCATTGCCCGAGTTCTCCGATCTATCAGGGGGGCATGTCATCGTTTTCGAGGACGTTACGGATCTGATTCAGGCACAGCGCGATGCTGCCTGGGGTGAGGTGGCGAGGCGTCTTGCCCACGAGATCAAAAACCCATTAACGCCGATACAACTATCTGCCGAGCGGCTGCGCAAGCGGTATCTTCACAATATGGAGCCTGATGAGGCTAAGGTGTTGGATCGGGCCACACATACCATTGTCCAGCAGGTCGAGGTCATGAAAGAGCTCGTCAAGGCATTTGCGGAATACGCTCGGACGCCGCAATTGATACTGACGCGTCAGGACCTGAATAGGGTTATTCATGAGGTCTGCGACCTCTACTTGGGAGAGAAGGCCCGAGTCGGCTTTTCTCTAAAGTTGGCATCGGATCTCCCTCAAGTGGAAATCGATGCGGGCAGGATCCGGCAGTTGATGCATAATCTAATCAAGAACGCTATTGAGGCGGGAGGTGACGGCCAGCGCTGTGTCGTGACCATCGAGACGCTATATGGAAACGACAAGGGCGTTGGCTATGTCGAATTGCTGGTGCACGACAACGGGCCCGGGATTCCCGAAGAGATCTTTGGTAAGGTCTTTGAGCCTTATGTTACGGGCAAGCGCAGGGGGAGCGGCCTGGGACTGCCGATCGTCAAGAAGATCGTTGAAGAGCATGGTGGAATGATTTGGATTAAGAATACGACTGAAGGCGGGGCGTGCATTATGATCCGCTTGCCGCTTGATCACATGGTCGGGGACCATTCGTTAGATGATCAGGTCCTTGCGGCTAACCCCGATGAATCGACTGACGCGGGCGTCAACCAGCGGGAGGGGGGGTAGCATGTCCGCAGGTTATGTGTTGGTCGTTGATGACGAGCCGGAGATCAGTCGCCTTGTCCGCGAGATCCTGGAAGATGAGGGTTATACGGTCGCGGTCGCGAACAATGCCGAAGAGGCGCGTCAGGCGCGTCGCCAACGGCGTCCGGACCTGATACTGCTAGATGTCTGGATGCCAGATGTTGATGGCCTTACCCTGTTGCGGGAATGGACTGAGAGCGGAGGACTCTCCTCTCCAGTGGTCATGATCTCGGGACATGGGACCGTCGAGACCGCAGTGGAAGCGATCCACCTCGGGGCGTACGACTTTCTCGAGAAACCACTGTCGCTGTCGCGGCTCCTTTTGATCGTAAAACGCGCAATAGAGGCCGACCGACTTCATAGTGAGAATATCAATCTTAAACGGCAGCCTGGGCGTTCGGTGGAGCCGATCGGCCGTTCGCAGCCCATGGAGCATCTGAGAGAACAGATAAAGCTTGTGGCCGGCCATAGTGCCTGGGTCCTGATCACGGGTGAGGCAGGTTCTGGGAAGGAGTTGTTTGCGCGATATCTGCATGCCTGCAGCAGTTCGGCGGATGGTCCGTTTGTCGAGGCTGGCATTGCGGCCGTAGCGGGACAGTTCGCGGTATCGGAACTGTTCGGGAGCGAATCCGGGACGGAGGTACACTACGGGTTGATCGAGCAGGCCAATGGCGGCACGCTCTATCTCAGCGAGGTTGGAGACATTGACCTTCATGTCCAGGGACTGCTTTTGAGCGCCTTGCAGAACAAGGCATTCACGCGCCAAGGCGGTAAGGAATCCGTAAATTTCGACGCTCGCATTATTGCCGCGACACAGTACGATCTTGAAGATCGCGTACAGTCCGGGCGGTTTAGGGAAGACCTGTACTATCAGCTCGATGTCGTCCCGATTCGTATCCCACCGCTTCGCGAGCACCCCGAGGATATCCCGCTGTTGCTGGACTTCTACGTGCAAAGTTTCGTCCAGCACGATAACCTGCCGTACCGGCGATTCTCCGTGGAGGCCGTTCGGCGTCTTTGCGATTATCACTGGGGAGGCAATGTCCGTGAACTGATCAATTTTGTCCAACGGATGCTGATCCTCGGCAAGGGTGACGAGATCGGTCGGCAGGATGTAGAGGTGGCACTGGGCATGGGGCAGCCCGCTGGCAAGTCAGAGGCGGTGCCAGATGCCTTTGCATTGCCTCTGCGCGAGGCCCGAGCCAGTTTCGAGAAGGCGTACTTTAGTTTTCTTTTGGAGAATGCCGGTGGCCAGATGGGGCAGATCGCGCGTCGCGCTGGGGTTGAAAGGACCCACCTCTACCGCAAGTTCAAGGCCTTGGGCTTGAAGGTTGGTGGACGTGACGACTGAGGGCGCCGAGTTGGAGAATGAAAGTTGAAGATCATTATCCTTGGGGCCGGACAGGTAGGGGCGTCCGTTGCCGAAAACCTGGCCGGTGAGGCCAACGACATCACGATTGTCGATACGGATAGCATGCGTTTGCGGGAGCTTCAGGAGAGACTCGATATCCGGGCCATTCAGGGCTATGCGAGTCATCCCGCTGTCCTACAGCGGGCGGGAGCGGATGATGCCGATATGATCATCGCCGTGACCAACAGCGATGAGACCAATATGGTCGCTTGTCAGGTGGCGTATACCCTGTGTCACACCCCGACCAAGATCGCGCGAGTTCGTGAGCGCGACTATCTCAATCGTACAGAGTTGTTCAGCCAGGAGGCCTTTCCTGTCGATCTCCGAATCAGTCCTGAGCAGTTGATCATAGATCAGGTGCAGCGTCTGGTCGAATTCCCCGGCGCCTTGCAGGTGCTCGATTTTGCGGGTGGTCGCGTGCAACTCGTCGTTGTACGTGCTTTCCACGGTGGACCGCTCGTAGGGCATGAACTACGCGACTTGAAGGCCCACATGCCAAATGCGCGGACACGGGTCGCGGCCATCTTTCGGCAGGGAACGGCAATCATCCCGAAGGGCGATACGGTCATCGAGGTCGATGACGAGGTCTTCTTTATCGCCGCAACCGAGGATATCCGGGCGGTGCTTAACGAATTGAGGCGGGCCGATCGCCCCGTCAAACGCATCATCTTGGTCGGCGGTGGCAACATCGGTTTGGGACTTGCCCGAGTATTGGAAGGCAGTCATCGTGTTAAGCTCATCGAGCGCAATCCGGAGCGCTGCCGGGAGCTGTCCGAGGTCCTTGACAAGGCCCTCGTTCTTGAGGGCGATGCTGCGGACGAGGAGCTGCTGCTCGATGAAAATATCGAGCATACCGATGTATTTTGCGCGATTACCGACGACGACGAGGCCAATATACTGTCCGGAATGTTGGCCAAGCGTCTCGGTGTCCGGAAGGTCATGACGGTCGTCAACCGGCCCGCCTACGTCGATCTTGTCGAAAACAGTACGATCGATATTGCAATCTCTCCACAGCTGTCGACTATCGGTAGCCTGCTGGCCTATGTCCGACGTGGCGACGTCGTGGTCGTCCATTCCCTGCGCCGCGGCGCCGCAGAGGCCATTGAGGCCGTCGCACACGGTGACCGCGCGTCATCGAGTGTCGTGGGACGACAGATTGCTGAGATTAAATTACCGCACGGCGCCACGATCGGCGCGCTTATTCGTGGCCCCGAGGTGATCGTCGCTCATCACGACACGGTCATTGAGGCCGATGACCACGTAATCCTGTTCCTGACCGATAAACGGCGCATCCATGAGGTGGAGCGGCTGTTCCAGGTTGGCGTGACTTTCCTATGAAAAACGCACCAAAGGGCGTATCTCGGCGTTGGAAACAAGCTCAAAATGCTCACGTACGAAAAGTATGCTCCTTCCCTTGGGCGCGTTTTTCAAATGCCAGCATAAGATTCAGTCGAGTATAGGAAAGCCGGCGAGCCGATCATGCAGCTATTGACCATTCAACGTGTCGTGGGCGCCTTGCTGGCCCTGTTCAGCCTGACTATGCTGCCTCCGAGTTTCGTCGCCTGGCTTTATCACGAAGATACCTTCAAGATCTTTATCGATGCCTTCGTGGTGACGTTCGTCGCCGGTTTTTTGGTTTGGCTTCCGGCGAGGCGACACCGGGCCGATCTGCGGCTTAGAGCAGGCTTTTTGATAGTGGTGTTGTTCTGGCTCGTGCTGGGGGTCTTCGGCGCGTTTCCGTTTATCTATAATCCGCAATTGAGTCTGGTAGATGCGGTCTTCGAGTCTCTGTCCGGCTTGACGACCACAGGTGCAACGGTGATTGTCGGTATCGATGATTTGCCGAAATCTGTGCTGTATTATCGTCAGCAGCTTCAATGGTTGGGCGGGATGGGAATCATTGTGTTGGCCGTCGCCGTTTTACCGATGCTTGGCATCGGTGGCATGCAGCTTTATCGTGCCGAAGCGCCGGGTCCGGTTAAGGACAACAAACTGACGCCGCGCTTGGCCGAAACCGCTAAGGCGCTTTGGTACATCTATCTGGCACTGACATTGGTCTGCGCGGCTGCCTATTGGATGGCGGGGATGTCGGTTTTTGACGCACTCGCTCACAGTTTCTCTACGGTGGCGATCGGCGGATTTTCAACGCATGACACCAGTATCGGTTATTTCGACAGTCCGGTGGTTGACTCGGTGGCCGTCGTATTTATGTTCGCCGCAGGGGTCAACTTTGCCTTGCATTTCTTCGCATGGCGACGGGTGAGCTTGAGTCCATATGTCGAAGACTCGGAATTTCGAACCTATCTGCTCATGCTGCTCATTATCGTTTTTCTAACGGTAAGCTGTTTGTATTTGAATCACGTTTATACATCTCCGCTCGATGCGCTGCACCATGGCATCTTTCAAGCTATTTCCATTGCGACAACCACAGGTTTTTCGACAACGGATTACCAACACTGGCCCGTTTTTTTACCTATCCTGCTTTTATTGGCGAGTTTTATCGGGGGATGCGCCGGATCGACGGGAGGTGGGTTGAAAGTTATCAGGGTACTCTTGTTGATAAAACAGGGGCTTAGAGAGATTCATAGGCTTGTTCATCCCAATGCGAGATTTCCCGTTAAGGTTGGCAATAAGCCTATGCCTCAGAACGTCATTGACTCCATTTGGGGATTCTTCGCGCTATATGTGATGTGCTTCTGTATCATGTCATTGATGTTGACCGCGACCGGGCTGGATCTGGTCACGTCATTTTCATCCGTCGCCGCTTGTATGAACAATATGGGCCCTGGTTTGGGTGAGACTGCGGCCAATTACGCCGGAATCAATGCGACGGCAAAATGGGTATTGTGCGCCGCGATGTTGCTCGGGCGCCTCGAGATATTCACATTGCTCGTCTTATTCTCACCGACATATTGGCGGAAATAAGCCCCCGTAATATCAGCCGATCAGGATCATATATGCCATGAATGACACACGGATAAAATGGGATAGAATATACCAGGGCAAGGAGGGGCCGCCTGCCCATCCCTGCTCTGCGTTGGTGGAAAACGAGCATCTGCTACCTGTCGGTGGAACGTCACTTGACCTTGCCTGTGGGCTCGGTGGTAGCGCCATGTTTCTTGCGGAGCGAGGCTTTGAGAGTCACGCCTGGGATGTCTCCCAGGTGGCCATCGATCTTCTGGCAGCCCGCGCTACGGAATTGGGGCTCAATCTGCACGGCGCCGTTCGCGATATCGTCACGGAACCGCCTGACGAGTCAGCGTTTGATATCATCGTTGTCAGTCATTTCCTCGACAGGGGGATTGTGCCCGCATTGATCGCAGCCTTACGGCCGGGCGGGCTCATATTTTATCAGACGTTCACGCGCCATCGGGTTCTCGGCGGAGGGCCTAAGAATGATGATTTTCGTTTGGCGGACAACGAGCTGTTGAGATTGTTTGCCGGTCTGCGCCTGCTGGTGTATCGCGAGGAGGGCGTTCAGGGAGATATGGCGAAAGGATTGAGGGACGAGGCAATGATCGTGGCGCAACGGACAGCCCTTTAGCTGATCCGAGCCTGGTCGCTGCCGATATCTCAAGGGGGGCGCGGAAGTTTCTTTTTCGCGCAATGATCTAAAAATAAAGGGGCGCGATTTATATAGCTGCCCCGGTAATAACAATGGAGTAGAACAATGAGGTTCGAATCTGCCGTAATCCAACTGCTACGATTTCTGGTGTTGTCTTTTTTTACCTTCGCGGTCTTTATCTGGTATGGGGCGCTCCTAATACTCTTGTTGAAGCTTTGGATCGGTCTTAGCGAATTCCTTGGTGAGTACCTGCTGGGGATGACCCTGGGTATTCCGATATCCTTCCTTATTGTAGGGCTATTTTGCACCTATGTTGCCGACAAGACACGCTTCTTCACGGTTGTTGAAGATGTTGGCAAGGGCCTGATCAGCATGGGCGTACGTGCTGTGGCGACGATTTCGGGTACGGAATCTCGTTCATCCGGCGGTTGATCGTAACCGTTCAACCATCGATTGCTGACTGGATAGAGTTGTGAAGGAATGGCTCCGTCTATTGGCCATCATGGCCGATTTGCGGGACCCTGACTCGGGTTGTCCATGGGACTGTCAGCAGACCCATGAGAGTCTGATTCCGCATACGCTGGAAGAAGCCTACGAGGTTGCTGATGCGATCGAGTCGGGGGATACGGAGGGGCTTCGCGATGAACTCGGAGACCTCTTGTTCCAGGTTGTGTTCTATTCGCGGATTGCCGAGGAATCGGGTGCATTCACGATCGATGATGTACTGGCGGCTATTTGCGCGAAGTTGATCCGCCGTCACCCTCATGTGTTTGGCAATGCGCAATTCTCGGACACGGCTGAGTTGGCCTTGGCCTGGGATGCCATCAAGGCGGAAGAGCGTCGGAAGCGATCCGAAAAGACCGCTGCCGAGCACTTGGATGGGGGCGCTTTGGACGGTGTCGCCCGAGCCCTTCCTGCTTTGATTCGGGCCACCAAACTACAATCGAGGGCGGCTCGGGCGGGATTCGAGTGGCCGTCGTTGGATCTGGCCTTGGCTAAGGTCGACGAGGAGCTTGCCGAATTGCGGGTGGAACTCGATGTCTCGCAACGGGACGATCCGGCGACCTCACGCGTGGAACACGAGCTGGGTGATCTTCTGCTCGCCGTCAGTAACTTGGCCCGGTTTTCCGGGGTTGATCCAGAGGCCGCGTTGCGCAAGGCTAATTATCGGTTCGAGCACCGTTTTCGCCATATGGAGGCGGCTGCCGGTCAGGATGGGCGTTCCTTTCCGGAAATGGGACTGAACGAAAAGCTTTCGTTGTGGACGGACGCGAAGTCGGCGGAGCAGAGTGACCCAACGTCAGGTTGAGAATGCTGGGAATGTGTGATGCAAGCTCGTCCCGGTACTTGAAAGATCACCACAAAGCCCCATCTTCCAAGAGTTCCAATGGTGCGCCAAGGGAACTGCTATGATAGCCAATATTGTTTTCAGCTACAGAACGTTTTGAGGCCCGATATGCCAATTTATGAATACACATGCGAGTCGTGTGGCCACAATCTGGAGGCGATCCAGAAGATGAGCGATCCGGTCCTGAAGGATTGTCCGGAGTGCGGGAGGCCCGCCTTGAAGAAGTTGATTTCTGCTGCCGGTTTCCGCCTTAAGGGCAGTGGTTGGTACGAGACAGATTTCAAGGGTGGGCAGAAGGCTGCGCCAGCAAAGGCCGCTGACAAGGGCAAGGCGGAATGTGGCGGCGGCGCCTGTCCGGCCTGTCCCGATAACTAGATCATATCGCGATGTCGGAACCACGCAGGAGGTTTGTGACGCTGCGGCGCTATCTGATCGCCGGGCTGCTGGTCTGGTTGCCGCTGGGTGTCACAATTCTCGTGATTCGACTGCTGGTCAACTTCATGGACCAGACGCTGCTGTTGATTCCGCACAGTTACCGGCCGGAGGTTGTGTTCGGTATCAATATCCCAGGTTTGGGTATTGTATTGTCGGCGGCGATTGTCCTGCTGACGGGCGCGCTGGCGGCAAATTTGTTTGGTCGCCAGATGGTTACGGCTGGGGAACGGCTGATGGCCAAGATCCCGTTTATTCGCACCATCTACACGGGCGTCAAGCAGATCACGGAGACCTTGGTTTCGTCCCAAAACAAGTCTTTTCGCGAAGTCTTGCTTATCGAATATCCCCGCAAGGGTATCTGGACGTTGGCCTTTCATACCGGCTCGGTCGTTGATGAAGTGCAAGAGAAGACCGGACTCGACATCGTTAATATCTTCGTGCCCACTACGCCGAACCCGACCTCGGGTTTTTTTATTATGGTGCCCAGGGATGACGTGATTGTGTTATCGATGTCCGTCGACGAGGCCGTCAAGCTCATCATGTCGCTGGGGGTTATCGTTCCGGGCAAGGACATCAAGGAGCCCAAGTCAAGCGACGCTTAAGGCTTGCATTGGGCGGCCTAACGCCCTAAGATTGCTGGTTTTTTGCCGGTCCTTATCTTCTTTGTAAATAGAATTCCTTTCTGAGGTGGTTATGCGTTCCCATTATTGCGGTCTGGTCGATGAAGCCCTGATCGATCAAAGAGTAGAACTTTGTGGCTGGGTTCACCGGCGTCGTGATCATGGTGGTGTCATCTTTGTCGATCTGAGGGATCGCGAGGGTCTGGTGCAGGTCGTTTTCGATCCGGATTCCGAAGAGAACTTCGCTATTGCCGAACGCATTCGTAGCGAATACGTGTTGCGTATCACCGGGCGTGTGCGCAACCGGCCCGAGGGGACGGTCAATCCCAGTATGCGAACCGGAATGATCGAGGTCCTGGGCGACGGCCTGGAGATCCTGAACAGCGCCGAAACACCTCCATTCCCGCTCGATGATGAACAGGAGGTTGGCGAGGACGTTCGTTTGCGCTACCGATATATCGATCTACGCCGCCCTGCGATGTTGCAGCGTTTTCGGTTGCGATCAAAGGTCTGTCATACGTTGCGTCGTCATCTCGAAGATGCCGGCTTTATGGATATCGAGACCCCGATGTTGACGCGTTCCACGCCGGAAGGCGCGCGCGACTATCTCGTGCCCAGCCGTGTCCACTCCGGTGAGTTCTATGCGCTGCCGCAGTCGCCCCAGCTCTTCAAACAGCTGCTGATGATGTCGGGCATGGATCGGTATTACCAGATAGTACGTTGCTTCCGTGACGAAGACCTGCGCGCCGATCGGCAACCAGAATTCACTCAGCTAGATATTGAGGCATCTTTCGTTGATGAGGATGCCCTGATGGGTATCGTTGAGGGCATGATCCGTGACCTCTTTATCAGTGTGCTCGAGGTGCCGTTGCCGGACCCGATCCCGCGTATGCCTTACGCAGAGGCCATTCGCCGTTTTGGTGTCGATCGCCCCGATCTGCGTATTCCGCTTGAACTTGTCGACGTCGGCGATCTCATGACCGAGGTCGATTTCCAGGTCTTCTCGAAACCGGCGCGAGATGCGGGTAGCCGTGTTGCGGCCTTGCGCGTCCCGGAGGGTGGCAAGCTGACGCGCAAAGAGATCGACGACTATACGAAGTTCGTTAGCATCTATGGCGCGAGAGGCCTCGCCTATATCAAGGTCAATGATATCGCTGCCGGTCGCGATGGCCTGCAGTCCCCAATCTTGAAATTCCTGCCTGATGAAGTCGTCGACGCTATCATGAAGCGTACCGAGGCTGCCGACGGCGACCTGGTCTTCTTTGGCGCTGACGAGGCATCCATTGTCAACGAGTCCCTCGGGGCCTTGCGCGTGCGCCTCGGTCACGACATGGGTCTGGTGGAGTATGGCTGGCGTCCAGTTTGGGTCACCGAATTTCCAATGTTCGAATACGACGACGCCAATGGCCGCTGGATGGCCCTGCATCACCCCTTTACGCAGCCGGCCGTAGATACCGAGACCATGGTCGCCGACCCGGGCAATTGCCTGTCTCGGGCCTATGATTTGGTCCTGAACGGCGTCGAGGTTGGCGGCGGTTCTATTCGCATCCATCGCACCGAGATGCAGTCGGCGACGCTTGAGCTACTCGGCATCGGTGCGGAAGAGGCCCAGCAAAAATTCGGCTTCTTGCTCGACGCCCTCAAGTACGGTTGTCCGCCGCATGGCGGTATCGCCTTCGGCATTGATCGCCTGGTCATGCTCATGAGTGGTGCGCAGTCTATCCGTGAGGTCATAGCATTCCCGAAGACGCAGACTGCGACCTGTTTGTTGACACAGGCCCCGAGCCCGGTCGATGATCCACAGTTGAAAGAACTTGGGCTCCGCCTGCGCCAAAAGCAGGTATAGCTCCCAAATCAGGTGAGGATACGGCATGGTCGCTGATATCTCGATAGTCCGCCCCATGGTTAGGCCACTGGGCGAAGTTGAATGCGCAGAGCGCATTGAGGCCGCGCGCCAGCAGCTTGGGGAGCGGCTTATTATTCTTGGTCATCACTATCAGCGTGACGAGGTCTTTCGTCATGCCGATATCTCGGGTGACTCACTGAAGCTCTCGCAGGCCGCTGCGCAGTCAAAGGCCGAATACATCGTATTTTGTGGCGTGCACTTCATGGCAGAGGTTGCCGATATCCTGTCACGAGACGATCAGGCTTCGATCCTGCCCGATCTCGCAGCCGGTTGTTCCATGGCGGATATGGCTAATCTGGCCAAGGTCGAGCGCGCTTGGCGTGAGCTATCTGAGGTACTGTCGCCTGAGGAGCAGGTCACGCCCGTGACCTATATCAATTCCGCCGCCGACCTCAAGGCCTTCTGCGGTCGCCATGGCGGTATCGTCTGCACCTCGTCAAACGCGGGCAAGGTCCTAGATTGGGGGTTTAACAGGCGCGAAAAGGTGCTCTTTTTTCCCGATCAACACCTGGGCCGGAATACGGGTTACCGCATGGGTATCCCGCTTGACGAGATGGTGGTCTGGGACTTCGATCAACCAATGGGTGGGTTGACACCGGAGGCGATCAGGAAGGCCAGGATGATCCTCTGGAAGGGCTTTTGTTCGGTCCATCAAATGTTTCAGCCTGAGCATATTCATGACTTCCGCGCCCTCTATCCGGATGCGCGCGTCATTTCACACCCCGAGGCCTCGTTCGAAGTCTGTCAACTCTCGGATGACGTCGGTTCGACCGAATACATTATTCAGACCATCGCCCAGTCTCCGGGCAATAGCCGTTGGCTCGTCGGCACCGAGCTCAATCTCGTCAACCGCTTGGCTGAGCACTTTCGTTCCGAGGGTAAATCCATCCACTTCATGTCGCCCACCATCTGTATGTGCTCAACCATGTTCAGAACCGACCCCGAAAGCCTTCTGAACATCCTCGAAGGCCTTGTCGAAGGGCGGGTCGCGAACCGTATCAAGGTCACCGCCGCGGACGCTGAACAGGCCCGCACCGCACTTAATGCCATGTTGGCGTTGAGCGTGTAGAGAGCGGCGGAACAAAAAGGGCGACCGGATTATCAGCTAGTGATAGGCCGCATCCTACGGTCCTGCGGGGCCTGAGCGTGCCGCGCATCCATTCCAGCGGTGCGTGGACCAAGTTGGAACGCACTACCTGAAACGCGTTCTATTTCTTCGTAGTGCCAAGCTCAAGCATGATAAACGCGATCTGCTCATGTTCGAGTTGGCGCCGAACGGGTTTCAGATGCTTCATGTCGGCGAAGGGCCCGACGCGGACCCGGTTCCAGGCGTTTCCGTTGTCGACGACGATGCTCTCGATACCGGCCTGAATGCCGAGCAGGGCCAGACGCGCCTTGAGCGAATCAGCATCTGAATAGCGTCTGAACGAGCCGACCTGGAGGATGTAGGGGCCGTGGCGCTTTTCCTTGGTCAGTTCACTCTGTGCTGCGGCGAGCTCCTCATCGGATACCACTACCTCCATCTTGGGAAGTAGCTGATAGAAGTCGAAATGCCACGGGTCCTCGTCTTTTTTGTCGACCGGTTCCGGGGGAGGGTCGGTTTTCTTTGCGGCAACAGCAGCGGCAGGTTTCTTGGCCGGTGTGGATGCGGGGTGCTCGGCAAGAAACCATCCCGCCAGGCCCAGACCCAGCCCAATCGCGAGACCCGCTACCAGCCACACGACAGCCTTGGTGTTTGCGGCGCCTTTTTTGCGCTTTTGCCCGCGTCGCTGATGTTTAGACGCTGTTTTGGCCGCGCGCTTGTAGTCTCGTGACATCGGGCCTACATAGCGTGGGGTGCTGAGACGCTCAGCAGCCCAAGGCCATTGCTCAGGACCTGCCGCGTGGCAAGGATTAGGGCCAGTCGGGCGTTGCGCAGCGCGGCGTCGTCTACGAGGAACTGATGGGCGTTGTAATAGGTATGCAGCGCCGTGGCCAGGTCCCGCAGATAGTAAGCGAGCTGATGAGGTTCCCGATTCAGGGCGGCCGCCTCGACGATCTCGGGGAAGCGCGCGAGCGTATCGAGCAGGTCCTCCTCGTGGCCTTCTTGAAGGCGGTCGAGCGATGCCAGGGCCTCAGCTTCATCCCAGGTCAACTCTCGGTCTTCGAGCTGGCGCATCACGCTGCAGACGCGGGCATGGGCGTATTGAATGTAGTAAACTGGGTTCTCGTTGGACCGGGAGACGGCCAGATCAAGGTCGAAGTCCATGTGCTGCTCGCACTTACGCAGGACATAAAAGAACCGGGCCGCGTCGTTACCGACCTCGTCGCGCAGCTCGCGGAGGGTCACGAACTCGCCGCTACGTGTCGACATCTGTGCCTTTTGACCATTGCGATAGAGGATTGCGAACTGTACGAGTAGGACTTCCAGCTGATCGGGGTCATGGCCGAGTGCGCGCAATGAGGCCCTGATTCTGGGTACGTAACCATGGTGATCGGCGCCCCAGACATCGATGATTTGATCGAAGCCGCGTTCGATCTTCTCGGCGTGGTAGGCGATGTCGGTCGCGAAATAGGTGAGCTGGCCGTTTTCTCGGATCACGACACGGTCCTTCTCGTCACCGAATGTCGTAGAGCGGAACCACCATGCGCCGTCCGCCTCGTAGAGATGCCCTGCTTCGCGCAAACGGTTGATCGCGGCCTCGACTTTACCGGAACTGACCAGGGTGTGCTCCCGGTACCACTGTTGGTATTCGACCCCAAACCCGGCTAGGTCTTCGCGGATATCTCCGAGAATATTTTCCAGCGCGGCTTCGGCAAAGACAGCATAGTTTTCGTCTCCGAGCAGTGCGTGACAGCGCTCGATGAGTGCATCGATATGGGTCTCTTTGTCGCCATTGCCCTGGCCGTCGTCGTCTGCGGGGACGTTTGAAAAAACAATATCGCCGGCAAACCGGAAGGCATCGCCGTGGCTATCCCTGACGGTTTTTGCGATATCCATAATGTAGGCGCCGCGATAACCGTTACTAGGGAACGGAATTGGTTCGCCACAGGATTCGAGATAACGTAGCCAGACGCTGCAGGCCAGGATGGCCATCTGCCGACCGGCATCGTTGATATAGTATTCGCGTTCGATATCGAAACCGCAGGCAGCTAGTAGATCGGCAACGGCAGCCCCATAGGCGGCGCCACGGCCGTGTCCGACGTGGAGCGGGCCCGTCGGATTGGCGGACACGAACTCGATCTGGATGCGACGGCCTTGGCCGATCTCGCTACGACCGTAGTCGTCGCCCTTATCCAATATTGTTTGGACAATAGAGCGACGGGTGTCGTCATTCATCGTGAAGTTGATGAAGCCCGGTCCGGCGATCTCGATTCGAGCGATGGCGTTATTCGCAGGCATGGCGTCGACGATTGCCTGGGCAAGCTCCCTAGGGTTGCGACGTGCGGGGCGCGCCAGACTCATGGCGAGGTTGCTGGCGAAGTCACCGTGTTTCTTGTCTCGGGTGCGTTCGATACCGATCTCCGGCTCGAGCTCGGTGGGAATGATCCCTTGTGACTGGAGTTCCTTAATGGCCGCGAGGAGCAACTGCTGTAATTGTTTTTGCATGGTGAGGGACGTGATATGGTCTTGACGAAAGGAAGCCGATGAAAGGCGCAAGCGAGCCATTCTACGAGTTGCGGGTGGATAGTGGCAAGTGACCGGCGTGAGTAGTTGCTAACAAATAATAGAGTAGTGGGTAGCGAGTGATAGCTGGGCGTATGAATCTTTGTAATCACCGGCGGGGCTGGTGAAGACCTATCTGGTTGGTGGCGCGGTGCGCGATCGGATGCTGGGCCTGCCGGTTAGTGATCGCGACTGGGTCGTGACGGGTGCGACGCCTGAAGAGATGCGGCGTAAGGGATTTTTGCCCGTCGGTAAGGACTTTCCCGTCTTTTTGCATCCCAAGACTAAAGAGGAATACGCGCTCGCTCGCACTGAGCGTAAAACCGCCAGGGGATATCATGGCTTCGAGTTTTATGCCTCCCCGGACGTGACGCTCGAGCAGGATCTGTGTCGTCGCGACCTTACCGTCAATGCTATGGCTGAAGACGAATCCGGCCAGTTGATCGACCCTTTCGGCGGCGCGGGCGATCTTAGGGACCGGCGGCTGCGCCATGTCTCGGATGCATTTGCCGAGGACCCTGTCAGGTTGCTTAGAGTGGCGCGGTTCTGGTCGCGCTTCGCCGCGCTGGGGTTTCTGATTGCCGACGAGACTATGGCCCTTATGCGTCGCATGGTCGACGCCGGTGAGGCCGAGGCATTGGTCCCCGAGCGCGTCTGGCAGGAGATTCAACGCGCGCTTGCCGAGCCGCAGCCAAGGCGTTTCTTCGAGGTTCTTCGGGACAGCGGCGCCTGCCGGTCGATATTACCCGAGTTTGATGCCCTGTTCGGCGTACCTCAGCCGCCAAAATACCACCCGGAGATCGATACCGGTCTGCATTGCCTTATGGCGCTTGATGAGGCCGCCCAACTGAGTCCCGATCCTGAAGTGCGGTTTGCGGCTTTGTGTCACGACTTGGGTAAGGCCGTCACGGAGCCGGATCAATGGCCTGCCCATCACAGGCACGAGCAGGCCGGATTGAAACCGCTGCAGGCGCTCTGCAAGCGCTTACGCGTGCCGAAACGGTTTCAAGAGCTGGCCACGATCGTCATGCGTTTTCATACTCATTGTCATCGTGCGCATTCTCTGCGACCGCAAACGCTGTTGA